>JBFMHI010000067.1 GCA_040753085.1 bacterium
ACGGGAGCTTCTCTGGAGAAGTCGCCGGTGAGCAGCTTCATCGCGTTAAACTCGACGGCTTCGGCCTGGGTGTTAATTGATTCCAATAATTGATCGACCTCGGCCTGGATCATCTGCCTTTGATCCGAAGTCTCAGAACCGTTGGCCGATTCAATGGCCAGGACCCTCATGCGCTGGAGCATATCCTGAATGGCCGACATCCCGGCCTCAGCCGTCTGGATGACGGAGATCCCATCCTGGGTGTTTCTAATACCCTGCTCCAGTCCTAAGACCTGGGTGTCAACCCGCTGGGAAATAGCCAGCCCGACGGCGTCATCAGCCGCCCGATTGATGCGCAGTCCTGAGGACATGCGCTCCAGGTTCTGAGACAGGGCCCTGTTTACATTTGACAAATCGTGGTGAGCACCGATAGCGCTCGGATTGTGAACTACTCTCACATCCGTTTCCTCCCTGTTTTTTAAGATTTGTTCTCACCCGGAAGCCTCCTTACTTCCGGAAGGGCCTTACTTGGAGGGATAAATGATTGAACCTTGCCCCCCTGGCAGGCCTTTTGACAAGGTTTTCTCCTTGTAGGCGGCCAACCAAAAAACAGAGAGAATGGATGTTTATGCGGGATCACCCATTAGCTCGAATCTTAACGGATTTCCTCCCCTTAAAACCAGTCGGAGATCACATGCACCCCTCTCGCCAAAAGCAAAGGAAGCCTCTCTCCAAAGAGAGGCGCTATCCGTGGTTAGCTGCCTATAAAAATCATTGACCTTTCCTTCCCTCCCCCCTTTCTTTAAATTGAACACCTTCGGTAACATTGACCTTATATATTTTATAATAAGGGGCGGCTTAGAGTCCTCTCCATCTATAGAAGGAAAAACCCTCCCTTTTCTCTTCTAATCTAATATGGGGGACCATCTTACCAAAGGCGTTCAGAGATTTTTAAGTTTAAAGAGTCGCTCCCTCCAGGATATTTATCCTGCCCAAATAGGGAGTGAATAAGCCGTTGAGGAATAAAGCCCAGCAATACATGGCGGCTTTTATGTTGGATTCCTTAACCCCACTTGCTAATTCCGACTCTTTAAACCTGAATAATAAAAAAGACTTATCCCCTTTTGGACCTAATCTACCACCCTTCAGGAATAAGTCTTTTTTAGCATTTTTATTAATCCCTCCCTGGGAAAACAGCGCTCTCCTTGGCAGGCACACGTCAGGCTATGTTACTATAATCGACTGGATCAAGGAAAATATTTAGGGCGATTTACAGGAATTTACGGAAAATAAGTCTGCTTACAATAAATTAGCCAGCTATTTCAGCTCAATATAGCTCCTTTTCTTTTTCGTTAAAAATTTAGATTGGCTTCCCGGATTTCTTCTAGGGAAGAAACCGGACAAACCTCTTCTATGACAGCGCCTTTTTCATCAAGGACACAATGATGGCCTTTCTCGGATAACTCTCTTATTACCCCTGTATAGCGAGGCATGTTGGCTAAAAGATCATACTGGTCGGCTTCGCCCTCAACTACCTTCCCCTCCTCATCGAGGACAGCTTGTTTTGTCCCTTTGTAAGGGAGGAAGACGTCTTTTCTTTCCGCTAAAAATATCTCTACCCGGAGGGCCGCCTCACCCTCTCCACCTAACAAATTCAGGCTATTAACGATAAAATCCTGGACGGCTTGTTCCGTGATATAGCCGGTGACGGTATCCGTATTATCCTCATTGGGCACCTTTTTATCCGGTTTAATAGTGGCCGGGACATTATTACCGATCCCCTTGATCTTATCTACCCAGGTTTGTTTATCAATATCTCTAAGCTCAGTTATCTCAGTAACCCCAAATATTCGGAGAAAAAACAGCCGCAGATCTAAGGCATAAAAGGCAATATTAAAGGCCACCTTCTTTTCTCCAAATATATCCTCAATAAACCAGCCCTTTTGCTCACACTGTTGGTAGAATTCCTGGTCATCGGCGGTCTCCAATTTAATGGCCTTGAATCCCTCTCTCCCCCTAGTAGGGAACTCACTTATTTCACGAAACTCTCGCTGGGTAAATGTCCGGCCGGTCTTTTTATTTCGATAAGTTACCTCCGCGGCAAAACCACCTTTCCTGTCCCCGGCGGAAGGCACACATACGGCCACCGTAGCCACGCCTTTATTCTCCCTTCTCGCCCGCTCAATTTCACTTACCATCCCTTCCCGGACATAATTAAGAATATTATCTCCATTTCCAAAAGAGAGAATGCCCTCCGTGGTCTCTAATAATTCTATGATCAAATCCTTATCGGCAAATACGGATAATAATGCCCAGAGATGATTCTCTGCACAACTGACTATATGCCCGTCTTTGTATCTTAAGGCCACGCCAGTATCAGGGTTCAAGACAAGTCCCATCCGCTGAATAATCGGTTGAATCTGTCCGCTTTCGAGTTTTCCGCGATAATTTTCCTCGATATTCTTTCTGATGCTTTTATCACTTTCTTTCGGACTACAACTGGTCACCACCACCACTTTAGCCCCACGGCTCTGACCCAACAATAACCCTAACCGGGCATGGGTGATACTAATCCAGGTTTGCTTCCCGGCTGTTTTTATCTTTAACGCCCGGTGGGTTAACTTATGCGCCCCTATCGTCTCTTTTACCGAAGTGCTCGTTCCGCCACTCAGGACGAGAGATGGTATCTTCCCTTCTTCTATCGCCTTCCTTCCCAACTTAACTCTTTCGTCCTGGGGGTCAGTAGGTAAAGAAGCCAGCCCATCACCTTCAGCTAATGCCTTTACTTTCACTATTTCATAATCTTGCGGCCGGCTCCCTTTAGGTAAGCGGCAACTCTCAATCTCAGCCTCAAAGAGGCTCAGGGGTCTTCTGGGGCCGGTCTGAAATTTCATCTTCTCTTTAGGGCTTAACGTCCTTTTAATCTCATCCCATTTCTCCCAATCACAACCTACATACCGCCAGAAGATATAATCAGATAAGCCGACTATTTGGTCTTGATATTCCTTCCAGCCCGCCGTCTTCTCCAGCTTATCCAGGGCATCTAAAGCCAGATAGTAATCATGCCAATCATATTTTTCCCGATTACCACTGGCGCCTACTATGGCGATGAAGTGAAGAATTTCTAACAGATTTAATGGGTTAGCACTTCCTGCCAAGAATTCCTTTAACTTACCTTGGGCCTTCTCCATGGTCCTATTAGAGACCGGCGGAGGTATTAAGGAAGGATCCCAAACCCGGTTTACCGGCACAGGTTCCAGGGTATCGGCTGCCTCCATCTCCTTCCTGACAGGGGATCCAAACCCCTCTCCCCAGAAGAAGTCCCTCAACTCCTCATTACCTAACCAGCATAATAGATTCCGGCTCATCATCAGACCGGATAAGTTGACCTGGGGAGTTTTTACTCGGTAGGTAGTATGGCCGATTATCAAATAGTCCCTGCCCCTCAGATTAGCATGCTTGATATTTAATTTAGCTTTCTTGTGGGAGAGAAGGCAGGTGTGCTTAGTAAAAAATTGGATGAAAATTTCCCCCGCTTGACTTAATAATCCAGGAGCGATGGTAATTCTATTCTCGATAAGTATAGCCTCTTTATCTAATACTTTTTCCCGCGACATATATTTCTCCCTAAGCGTTCAGCCACAAAGACACTAAGACACAAAAATAGAGCAGTAGAGCAGTAGAGCAGCAGAGTAGTAGTTAAAGATTCTTCTGAAAGTTCCAGAACTGCTGCTCTATTGCTCTAATATTTTCTACGACACATATTTTCCCCTTTGTGTCTTTGTGCCTTGGTGGCTGAACGGTTACTTCTCTTCCAGTAGAGCGTGGACAGTAAGGGGCAGGTAGCAGGTGGTTAGGTAGGGGATAAGGAGTAGGCCGCAGGTATTCGAGACTGACTACTGACTACTCCATTAATAGTCGGTGGCCCAGCAGACCCTATTTTTACCTCCCTTTTTGGCTTGATAAAGGGCCTCATCGGCTTTTTTAATTAGATCGCGTTCGTTAACTCCATCTTCAGGATAAGTAGAAACACCCAGGCTTATGGTCGTCCTAATAGAATTCTTAACCCCGCTGGCTTTCAAGAATTCGACCTCTTCCACATTTTTGCGCAATCGTTCAGCCATGACAGAGGCCCCCATTTTATTTTCTTCTGGCAGGATAATGACAAATTCCTCGCCGCCATATCGGGCTACGATATTTACTCCCCGAGTAACTCCCTTGATTACTCTGGCCAGTTCCTTTAGGACCGTATCTCCCATGAGATGCCCATAAGTATCATTTACCTTTTTAAAATCATCTATATCCAACATAATCAAGGAAAAGGCTGATTGATACCTCTTGGCTCGAACGAGTTCTTCTTGGAGACGTTCCTGAAAATGACGATAATTATATAAATCAGTCAACTCATCCGTCACAGAAAGTTTCTCCACCTTTTTGTGGAGGAGGGCATTTTCAATAGCTACCACCGAATGCATCGCCACCGTATTCAAATTTTTAATATCCTCGCCAGAGAAAGCATTGGCTGTTCTGTTGCCTATCCCCAAAATTCCCTTGACCCTGCTTGAGATAAAAGGGACAGTAAGAAAAGAATTTAATCTCGCCCCTGGCAATTTGTCCTTCTGATAAGAAGTCTGATTTTCTCTGATCAGGCGGGTCTTTATTGACTCTCGTTCCACTGATTCACCTGTTTGCGAGGTAAAGGCCTTTATTATCCTGGATTTAATTTCATCTTCATCAATTAAATCATCTTCACTGTGGGCCAAATAATCTAAATATAATTCAATCCCATCTTTTTCCACCAAAAAAACGGCCAGGATATGATAGTCAATGACATCCCTGATAATATTTACCATCGATTTGATGATATCTTCAAGATTCAAACTCTCATTCACCGCCTTGTTCACTTCATTGATAAGGGTCAATTCATTGAGACTGCGGTCCAATAAGTCATTCACTTGCGAAATAATCGTTTTAGAAGCGGTTAATTTTTGGGTCAATTCTCCCAATTCTTTGGCTTCTTGCTTAAGTCTGGTATATTTCTCATACAACCTGGCCTGTTCGATCACTTCGGCCACTTGATCACTCCATTGTAAAAGAACATCCAGATCGGCCTCAGTGAAAGAATCCCCACTGATCTTATTGGTAACATTAATTACCCCGATGGTCTGAGTGGTAGCCAGAGGAGCGCTTAAGAAGGAGTTGCTGGTGTAGTGTTTTCTTGGGGCAGATAATCGGAAACGATCGTCCTTAGAGATATCCTCTACCCAGAGGGGGGTGTCTTCCTTAAAGACTCGACCGGCTATTCCTTCACCCACCCTTATCCTGACCTCTTTCATTATGTGGGGAGCCAGTCCTCTGGCTGCCCCAATGGAAAGTTCTTCTTTTTTTTCATCGATCAACATTACCGAGGCTCGTTCCACACCCATTAGAGAGGCGGTCTCATCTACTATGCCTTCCAGACATTCCGATAAATTAGTCTTAGGTATATTCTTCTTTCTTTCGATGAGCGACTTAAATCCCCTCAAGGATTCGCCCCCCTTACTGTTTTTCTGATGAGCCATCTGTTCTTTCAATTCGACTGAATTATATCCCACGTTGACCCTCCCTGGGCTCGATACTCGATGCTCGAGTATCGAGTATCGAGTATCTTTTTAAGTAGCAATTATCGTGCCAACTTTTATCTTGGGAGCAAAAAAACTGATATCCCTAAGGGAGATAAGAATCTATCTCTTTCTTAGGCTGGAAGGGACCAGCCACCTTTCCTGGCTCGATGTTTACAAAAATAGACACTATTATGCAAACATATTGTTATTAAAGAAGTTACGAATGTCCATTTATTTGAACTCAATGTCTGGTTTAATCATCACTTCCTGGCGGCCAGCCACACTCTTTATCCTCACCCCTTAAAAGCCGCACCGCATGAGGAATGGCCGGTAATATAGCCCTCAAACACTCTCTAACCGCCTTGGGGCTTCCGGGCAGGTTGATAATAAGAGATCCCTTCCTCGCCCCCGCCGTAGCCCTCGAAAGGAGACCAAAAGGCGTAAACTTGAGACTTTCAGCCCGCATAGCCTCCCCAAAACCAGGGATCTCCCGGTCAATTACCTGCCTGGTAGCCTCGGGGGTAACATCCCTTGGCCCTAAGCCTGTTCCGCCCGTGGTTAAAATAAGATTACAACCTACCTCATCTACCATATTTATTAGCCCACGCCGGATCTCTTCCCCTTCGTCCGGGACGATTGAATACTCGGCTACCTTGGCCGGCAAGGGAGTGATCATTTCCTTGATAAGTTCTCCGCTCTCGTCTGCCCTCTCGCCGGCCGCCCCTTTATCGCTTATGGTCAGAATGCCAACAGTAATCATCGTCTTCTTTTTAAACGGCTAAAGCCATCTCTTCTTTTTCTTTTTCCTCAGGTAGAAATTCGACCCTTACCAGGTAAGGTCGTTTACCTTCCAAACATTCTTTAAAGAAGATCATATCCTCCTTGGACACATCCCATCTCTCATTATCGTCATGCAAACCAGCCAAGGCGGTCACTGCATCTTCTAAAAGTATTTCATCTACCCCAAAACATCTTTCGGTAATGACCCTTATGGCCCAACTTGAAGCCTCTTTTTTGCTTACTTTACCTTCCAGATAACCATCGATCTGGTTAACTACCGCTTCCTTTAGACTCATCTCTCCTTCACCACCTTATGAATCAGCGTTTCAGGAAATATCCCTTTATAATGGGGATCCCGACTGCCTGGTGCTTCATGGGGACCGTGAACAACTCTAACTGGTAGGTTGGCTCTCCTTTTTTTGAGCTACCGCTGAGCGGGAAAATTCTAACTTTATATCCGCTCCCTTCGCATCCGAGCCTACCTTGACGATTAAAGTCTCATCCTTCACCGCCGCAATCACCCCGTGAATTCCACCCGAGGTAATCACTTCGTCACCCTTCTTAAGTCCCTTAAGCATCTCCTGGTGGCGTTGTTCTTTTTGTTTCTGGGGACGAATGACTAAGAAATAGAAGACACCAATAATGAGAATAATAGGGAGAAAAGAGGTTATTAATCCTCCGCCGCTCCGGGCGGCGCTGCTTTCACCTTTGGCAGCCCAGGCCAGAGATGGCAAAGAGATAAGGAAAACAGAGGCTGGTATAGCTGATGGCTGGTGGCTGATGACTGATTTCACCTTCCCCAACCCCCATTCCCAAAGCTGTCCTCGATTATCTTGTGCTTTCATGTATCCTCCTTCTATAAATGGCCATAGTCATCGTTTCGGCACTTTTTCGAATCGCGAATCTCGAATTGCGAATCGCGAATCTATTTTTTAATTCGCGATTCGCAATCCGCGATTCGCGATTAATCCGTAAATGGCCGAAACGATGACCAAGGCCATTAGCGGTTATCCGGCTAAATACCCGACGGCCACCCTTAGCCTACTATCCATCAAATGCATTTTAAGCTAAAGTTTTTCTGAAAAATGCCGATAGTAATATTGTAAGTTACATAGGTTTTCCCTCCTAAGGCTCTATGGACCTGTTAATTTACACTAATTCTCATGCTAAGACTAGACGGGTTTAATCACCCGTCTAGTTTTTTTATGCAGGAAGAGTTGAGAGTGGAGCGCTGAGAGAAGAGACCTCTCCACCCTTATCTACCAGTTTACCCCGATTTATTGAGATGTTACATTTTTTTTAAAATTAGGTCTAAAGTTTTTTTCCATTATGCCGATATTAATAATGTGATAGGTTGAGGATATTTATAGTTCCCCTCCCAAAAGGTTCTATAAAGAAAACTCAATTTGCACAACTCTCATGCGAAAGCTAAACGAGTGGCGGCTCTCGTTTAGCTTTTCTTTTTGTAAGCGTTCAGCCACTAAGACACAACCTCGATCCTCGATCCTGGATGCTCGATTCTGGATGCTCGATTCTGGATACTGAATCCTTTACCAGCATCGAGGATCGAGCATCGAGCATCCCGCATCATGTGCTGAACGGTTACTTCTTTTTTAGTAACTACAATTTTTTCTTACCCAGGCCCATCATTCCTCTGAGCTTAGCGCCCACCTCTTCAATCAGATGTCGGCTGTCCTTATCTTTAAGGGAGTTATAAACCGGTCGTCCGGCCTGATTTTCCAGGATCCACTCCCTGGCAAAGGAGCCGTTAACGACCTCATCCAATATCCGCTTCATCTCAGACCTGGTAGCTTCATTAACTACCCGGCGTCCCCGGGTCAAATCTCCATATTCAGCCGTATCACTGATGGAATACCTCATGCCGGTAATTCCATATTCAAAGATAAGATCGGCAATAAGTTTCACTTCATGACAGCATTCAAAATAAGCGATCTCCGGCTGATACCCGGCTTCAACCAGGGTATCAAAACTGGCCCGGATAAGTTCAGTTAGACCTCCACAAAGAACCACCTGTTCTCCAAAGAGATCGGTTTCTGTCTCTTCGGCAAAAGTGGTTTCAATAACGCCTACCCTGGTGCCTCCGATTCCTTTAGCGTAAGCCAGGCCGACCTCGGTAGCCGTTCCGGAATAGTCCTGTTTTACGGCCAGTAAATTGGGGACTCCTTTACCTTCACAATAAAGCCGTCTAACTAAGTGACCCGGCCCTTTGGGGGCCACCATAATGACGTCTATATCTGGCGGCGGGACAATCTGGTTAAAATGGATATTGAAGCCGTGGGAAAATCCGAGGACATTACCTGGTTTCAGGTTAGGCGCGATATACTTGTTATACACGGCCGGCTGGGTCTGATCCGGAACCAACATCTGAATGAAGTCAGCCTTTTTAGCTACCTGGTCGGCCACCGCTACGGTCATCCCATCATCTACCGCCCTCTGCCAGGCAGCGCTCCCCTCCACTTCGGCCACCACTACATTAAGTCCGCTGTCCTTCAGATTTTGAGCCTGAGCGTGTCCCTGGCTTCCGTAACCGATAACCGCGATTAGCTTGTCCTTTAGAACCTCCAAATTCGCATCCTGATCATAATAGACTTTAGCCATCTTAACCTCCTCCTTTATCAATTTCGGAAGGCGGATTTCGGATTGCGGATTTTAAATCCGAAATCCGCCATCTACTTATTTCCCCTGGCCACAGCCACTTTGCCGGTTCGGATAAGTTCTCTAATCCCGTAAGGCTTTAGCAACTCAATAATGGCCTCTATTTTTGTCTCCGCCCCGGTGACCTCCACCGTCATTATTTCGGTATTAACATCTATGATCCTGGCCCGGAATATACCTACAATTTCCATAATCTCGGGCCTCTTACTGGTATCGGCGGCCACTTTAATCAGGACCAACTCCCTCTCGACATGGTCCTTCTTGGTCAAATCGGTCACCTTGATGACATCAATCAGTTTATGGAGCTGCTTCATCACCTGCTCCAAAATTCGGTCATCGCCTTTAACGACAATGGTCATCCTGGAAACAGTAGGGTCCTCTGTTTCGCCTACGGTTAATGAGTCGATGTTAAATCCCCTTGAAGAGAAAAGCCCAGCAATGCGGGCCAGGACACCGAATTTATTTTCTACTAAGACCGAGATGGTATGTCTCATCTTGACTCGTCCTCCTCTATGGCCAGATTATTGAGCGCCCATTTCTCTTAGGCCATCCCCTCAATCATCTGAGTCAGAGCCGCCCCGGCCGGGACCATAGGGAAGACATTCTCTTCCCTGGCGATACGAAAATCCATCACCACCGGCTTGGAAGAAGCTACGGCCTGTTGGAGGGCCGGGCGGACTTCTTCCTCTTTAGTGATTAGTATCCCTTCTGCCCCATAAGCCTCCGCCACTTTAACAAAATCCGGGGCCACCGAAATATCCGTCTGAGCATAACGCTTTTTAAAGAAAAGCTCCTGCCATTGCCTGACCATACCTAAATACCGGTTATTCAGGATAGCAATATTTACCGGCAGCTTATACTGAACAGCCGTGGCCAATTCTTGGATGTTCATCTGAAAGCTGCCGTCACCGGCAATATCAAAGACAACCGCTTCCGGGTGTCCGGCTTGGGCCCCGATAGCGGCCGGAAAGCCGTAACCCATGGTGCCTAATCCACCGGAAGAGAGAAAGGTTCTGGGCTTTAGATATTTGTAGAACTGAGCGGCCCACATCTGGTTCTGACCGACTTCGGTAGTTATAATGGCCTCACCTTTGGTTACTTCATAAATCTGTTCCACCACATATTGCGGTTTTAGTTCCCCTTCTTTTTGATAAGTAAGGGGATGTTTTTTCTTCCACTCTTCGATCTTAGCCAGCCAGGCGGCCGTATCTCCCGGTTTCACCAATTTATTGAGTTCTCTCAGGACATTGCCCACATCACCCACAATAGGGATATCCACCTCGATATTTTTACTTATGGCCGCTGGATCAATATCGATGTGGATGATCTTGGCATGGGGGGCGAATTCATCTACCTTACCCGTTACCCGGTCATCAAATCTGGCGCCTACCGCAATGATCAGATCCGATTCACTAATGGCATAATTGGCATATTTGGTGCCATGCATACCCAGCATACCCAGAGAAAGGGCATGATCTCCAGGGAAACCGCCCAGGCCAAGCAGGGTCATAGTCACCGGTATGTTGGTTTTTTCGGCCAATTCCTTAAGTTCAGCGGCTGCGCCAGAAGAAATTACCCCGCCGCCGGCGTATATGACCGGCCTGGAGGTCGTCGCTATGGCCGCCGCCGCCCGTTTGATCTGGCCAGGATGACCAAAGTAAGTGGGATTATAACTCCGCATCCTCACCTCGGTTGGATATTTAAATTCAGCCATCCCGGTACTCACATCCTTGGGTAGATCGATTAAGACCGGCCCTGGCCTGCCTGTTCGGGCGATATGAAAGGCCTCTTTTATCGTCTTAGCCAGCTCATTTACCTCCTTGACCAGGTAGTTATGTTTGGTGATGGGCCGGGTAATGCCGGTAATATCCGCCTCCTGGAAGGCATCATTACCAATCATAGCCGTAGGCACCTGGCCGGTAAGGGCGATCATGGGAATAGAATCCATATAGGCGGTGGCTATTCCGGTAACCAGATTGGTTGCCCCCGGCCCGGAGGTGGCGATACAGACCCCCACCTTACCGGTGGAGCGGGCATATCCATCGGCGGCATGGGCTGCCCCTTGTTCGTGTCTGACCAGGATAAACTTGATGGGGGCATCATAAAGGGCATCAAAGAGAGGCAAAACCGCCCCGCCTTGATAACCAAATATAACTTCCACATTTTCCTTGAGTAAGGATTCAACTACAATTTGAGCGCCATTTAACTTTGACATCGTTAGACTCCTATCAATTCAGGTGTTTAGGCTGAAGGCTGAAGACTGAAGGCTGTAAAACATCTCGAAAGGCTTTACACCTTCAGTCTATCTCCCTTCAGTCTATCCCCCTTCAGTCTATCTCCCTGAGTAGTTACAATGGTTAAACACAGCTCCATGGTTAGCCGGTCCGACGAGTTGGGCATAGCGGCCTAAATAACCATGTTTAATCTTTGGCTCTGGTGGACTCCATCGATGGAGTCGTTCCTCTATTTCACCATCATAAACATTTACCTCTAATTTATTCTTGGGGATATCGATAATGATCTCATCCCCATTTTTCAGGACAGCGATAGGCCCGCCGGCGGCTGCCTCCGGCGTAATGTGACCAATAGCTGCCCCTCTGGTTCCCCCAGAGAAACGGCCATCCGTAATCAAGGCTACCTTAAGATTCATTCCCGAGACCACTGAAGTGGGGGTAAGCATCTCTCTCATCCCTGGACCACCTTTAGGGCCTTCATACCTGATGACAATCACATCTCCATCTTTGACCCTGCCGCCGGTAATGGCGGCTACGGCTTCTTCTTCCAAATCAAATATCCTGGCCGGTCCACGATAAACTAACATATCAGGCGCTACGGCCGACTGTTTGACTACTGCGCCATCAGGGGCCAGATTGCCAAAAATGATACCGATCCCTCCCTGAGCATGATAGGGATTATCAACCGGTCTTATTACCTCAGAGGATAGGACCTTGCTCGCGGAAACATTCTCATAAACCGTCTTTCCGGTTACGGTTAGACTGTCTCTAATCAGGCCGTGTCTAAAGAGTTCTCCCATCAGGGCCGGTATTCCCCCGGCCTCATTCAGGTTATGCAGGTAGTGGGGCCCGGCCGGATTGAGATGACACAGATGGGGCGTCCGTTTACTAATCTCATTAAAGATGTTCAGGTTTAATTCGACCCCGGCCTCGGCCGCAATGGCCGAAAGATGAAGCACCGTGTTGGTTGAAGCGCCAATAGCCATATCTACCGAGATAGCATTTCTAAAGGCCTCTTCGGTTAGAATCTGACTCGGCGTGATCCCCCTTTCTACCAGCTCCATAATTTTCATTCCGGCTTCTTTAGCCAGGCGGACCCTGGCTGCCTGGACAGCCAAGATCGTCCCGTTTCCAGGGAGTCCCAGACCCAATGCCTCGGTGAGGCAATTCATAGAATTGGCGGTATACATCCCGGCACAAGAACCACAGCCAGGACAAGCCACATCTTCCATTTGATTAAGCTCATCCTCCTTTATCTTACCGGAAACTAGCCGGCCGACGCCCTCAAACATAGAGATAAGGGTCACATCCCGGCCTTGAAATCTCCCGGGAAGCATCGGTCCACCACTTACCACTATGGCCGGGATATTAACCCTGGCCGCCGCCATCAGCATGCCCGGAATAATCTTATCACAGTTGGGAATCAAAACGAGGCCGTCAAAGGGATAGGCCGTGGCCATTGTCTCCACTGAATCAGCTATCAATTCTCTCGAAGCCAGAGAATATTTCATGCCGGTATGATTCATGGCAATTCCATCACAAATACCAATGGTAGAAAACTCCATCGGGGTCCCACCGGCCATTCTTACGCCGTCTTTTACGGCCTGGGCAATCCGATCAAGATGAATGTGACCGGGAATGAGTTCATTGGCTGAGTTAGCCACTCCAATGATTGGCCGGTCAAGTTCAGCCGTCAAATACCCCATGGCCTTAAAAAGAGACCGGTGGGGTGCCTTTTCCAGCCCGAGCTTCATGACATCACTTCTCATTCCTTGCCTCCTTTTGAAGCATAGCAGTAAGGACCTTTCCTTCTGCCTCTTGCCTCTGCCTCTCATTTTGCCTTGCCATCCGAAGATTAGTATCTTCTCAAAGCACTTATCCCCTCTTGCCTTCAGTAGAGATTGATTTTTAAAGGTTAATAATATCAATGACTGCAGAAAACTTTTAACTGTCGAGTTGAGAAGATACTTATTATGTAACTACTCAGCCTCTATATAGTAGCCTTACCTAGCGAAACCACAACATATTGTGTTTAGGTGTTTAAAAGTTAGCTAAAATTCCTAAAAAACGGCTTTCTATGCAACCTATAAAAGGAGACGAA
>JBFMHI010000068.1 GCA_040753085.1 bacterium
AAGCTTCGCGCTATCAACCTCAGCGATGATATGGACAAGTATTGGGATTTCCATATCAGAGAGGAACAGAAACGTCTTTACGGGACTTACGAATGGAAAATGGCTGCATGAAAAGTAGCCACACCCGGTACAAAAGGAGATGAAACTTAACCCATAGCACTATAATCTGTAATGAGCTTACTTTTTTAACTTGATTTTGAGTAGATACGAAATAGCGTTGTTTGTTTCGGCCTGGTTCATCGTTTCGGCCATTTACGAATAGCATTCTGTCAAGCGGGTGTCTGGTAGCCTAGTGCCTGGTGGCCTGGTGTTCCGCCTACCAGACAACCAGACTATCAGATACCAGACAACCAGATGTCCCGAAACGATGAACCTCGCCTTTGTTTCTCTATCTCAAATCTCTATCTTATAATGTATCTTAAAGAGGTAGAAGATTACTTTGTCAAACAAAAGGGACGGGGGTTAATCCTTTCTCCTAACGACTTGATGTTAATCAAGGGCTGGCAGGAAAAAGGGCTTCCCCTGGAAGTAGTTTTAAAAGGCATAAAAAGAACCTTTGAGAATCTTAAGGATGGAGCTCGAAGGATTACCGGCCTATCTTACTGTCAGCCGGAAATACTTCGGGTATGGGATGAGTATCGGGAAAGTAAAGTTGGGTCAGTGAAGGTAAAAGAAGAGGAAGAAGATTTCATCCCCAGAAAGATCGATAGCCTAAAAAGAAAGCTGCTGGTTTTAATAGACAAGTCAGAAAAGGCCCACCTGCGAAGTCTGCTGAAACAAACCTGCCAGAAACTAAATCGATTGAGGTTTAAGATTGAGAGAAATCGGATAAAGGATTTCGATCAAGTCGAGAAGGAACTTGCCGAAATTGATCAACAAACGCTAAGCAAGTTATTTACGCAATTGGATGAATCCGAGAGAAAAAAGATAGAATCAAGTCTTAGGGATCAACTTCGGGCTGAAGAGTTAAGGATGTCCAAAGAAGCTTATGAAGAAACACGCTCATTTTTAATTAAAAAGGCCGTCCGAAACAAGTTCTGTCTGCCTGCCCTCAGTCTTTATTCTTAAAGTAGATACCTTCTTTCCTCTCGCCGATCTCTTTGGAAAATCTTCAAAATGTGCCTATTTTTCCCTTGACATCCCACCTCAAGCTATGATAAGGTGAATTATGTAACTTTGTAACCGGTCACCACGGAGACACGGAGACACGGAGAATGATTTTAGAAAAAGCAGTTACAGAGCAAATAATTGGGGCAACAATAGAAGTTCATAGGCATTTAGGCCCTGTTTTGAGAGACGGAATTAAGAGACTTGTCCTTTAGATTTTTCTCAGTGTCTCTGTATCTCCGTGGTGAGGTGAATGGTTACAAATCAAGAAGTTCTGGACGAGCCTCTGGCCAATCGCACCCCAACGACCAAGGTGAGCGGCGGCGGCCTTTATCCCGCCGCCCGCTCCACTGCCGGGTTAGGCATTTTTCTTTGAGATTTTTTTATATTCCTCTATCTCTTTGACAATATCATCAACTGTATATTTATCGAAAAATTTTTTGCGTTCTTCAGTATAATTTCCGAAACCTACAGAAAAATAGTTGATGAATCTCACTGTGTTTGCAGTACCTAATTGAGATGTCAGAATATGTATAGCGTCGCTTATAACTTCATACATGGGTCTTTGTTCAATAATCATAAGTTAATCTCCTTTATTATATCTGTCGGTAAAAGCGCTTTTATTTTGCACACTTTCTTTGACTTTGCCTTTTTAACGATTTCGTCATCGCAGGTACAAAAGAAATCGGCATTGCCTGCTTCCGCAGAAGCCAAATGCAAAGCGTCAACTCCTCTGAATCCCAATCCTTCCAATTCAACCGCACGTTTTCTGATTTCTTCTGTAAGAGGTACATCCACTCCGGCTTTTTTAAGGACATCTTCAGCATATTCCCGTCTGATAATGTTCTGACAGTTTCTGATTTCATATCTCAGAATATCCGAAGTAATCAAATCAGCGCAATTCCCCTTACAAAAATCTATCAGCCCGAGTATTGAGTCAGCTTCAAGTATGATTCTCATCTGATTTTTTGTATCCAACGGTCTCTGAATACCGCAGGTATCAATGTATATTTCATATTGACAATCATCATGTTGTTTTTATTAAAGATGTTATAAGTTCAAACAACTCCTGAGGATTAGCTGATAAGAATTTTGATCTTAGGGTAAATTCTGAAGAAGGCTCATAGAAGTGCCCCCCAGATGTTTTTTTTAGGGCTTTGAGCCTTGTAGTGTTGAATTTTAGTATATAAAAATGAGTAAGTCAAGTGAAAAGTTGAGGAAAAGAGGAAAACTTTTAGGGAGGTAGATACCTTCTTTTCTCTCGCCGATCTCTTTGGAAAATCTTCAAGATGTGCCTATTTTTTCCCTTGACACCCCACCTCAAGCTATGATAAGGTGAATTATGTAACTTCTTAGAGTCTACCCCAAATAACAGAAAGGAAAGACTTATGCGGCCGGTCTGTCTTATTATTCGTGATGGTTGGGGTTACAACGAAAACCCTAAAGGAAACGCCGTTATGGCGGCTAATACCCCTAATATTGATGCTTACAAAGAAAGGTATCCCTGGACTATTTTAGAAACATCCGGTGAAGCCGTTGGTCTGCCGGAGGGTTATCAAGGCTCCAGTGAGGTAGGACACCTTAACATGGGGGCCGGCCGGGTGGTCATTCAAGAACTCAAAAGAATTGACGATGGTTTACGTGATGGTTCGCTTTTTGAGGTTGAAAAATGGAAGAATCTGATAGAAAAATGGAAGACCAGCCAAAGTCGGTTTCACCTTCTGGGCCTATTGCAAGATGAGGGGGTGCACGCTCATCAGGAGCACCTTTTCAAGATAATGCGGCGGGCGCGGCGTGAATTCCCTGGCGGAGAAATAATAATCCATCCTTTTCTCGATGGCCGGGATACACCTCCCCGCAGTTGTTTGGAATACCTTGCTAAACTTCATAAGGTAATGCAGGAAGTCGGCCATTGTAGAATCGGGACAGTGATGGGACGTTATTACGCCATGGATAGGTCAAAGAATTGGGCTTTAACCGATACAGCTTATTATTGTATTGTCGGGGCGGAAGGGCGTAAATCTTCAAGCCCGGAAATGGCTGTCAAGGAATCATACCAAAAGGATAAGACCCCCGACAATGTGGATATGTTTGATGAGTATATTCCACCCTATTGCCTGGACGATTACGAAGGTGTAATGGATGGGGATTGTCTTCTTCATACCAACTATCGGCAAGACCGGGCCATTCAACTTAGCAGGGCCTTTGTTGACCCGAACTACCCAGGCCGTCTTAAGAATAAGCCCGAGGTAACATATCTGGGGCTTACCCGCTACTACGATGAGTTCACGGAGTATATGCTTGGGCCGATGAATGTGAGCGGGGGGATGGAAAATCTTCTGGGAGAGGTAATCTCAAAGGCCGGCTTAAGACAGCTTCGTATCTCCGAAACCCAAAAATACAGGCATGTAACTAGCTTCTTTAATGGAAAAGTAACCGCACCTTATCCTGGTGAAGATCAGGTAGAGATAAAAAGCCGCTTTGATCCGGCCACTTTTGCCAGCCATCCGGAAATGGAGGCCTACCACGTAACCGAGGCGCTTCTTAATCGCCTTAAAAAAAATCCTTACGCCTTTATCCTGATCAATTATGCTAATGGTGATATGGTGGGGCATACGGGGAATTTTGATGCTGCCAAAAGAGCCATCGAAATTGTTGACGAATGTGTGGGAAGGTTGGTTAATAGGCTTTTAGAACTTGAGGCTCATATACTTATCACGGCCGATCACGGCAACTCTGAGCAAATGATTGACTACGAGACAGGTATGGTAAAAACCAGCCACACCACCTTTCCGGTAGAATTCATTTATGTGGCCCGAGATTCTTTAGATAAAAAACTTATCCCACGAGGCAAGCTGTCCGATATCGCGCCTACTGTTTTAAATCTCTTTTTACTTGATATCCCCAAAGAGATGACGGCTAATTGCCTTTTCTTAGGCTTCACTCAGAAATAATTTCAGTGACTGGTTACTAGGAGAATAAAATTATGAAGGCATTAGTGCTGGCCGGCGGTCAGGGAACAAGGCTCAGGCCGCTTACCTATACGATGGCCAAGCAATTAGTTCCGGTAGCTAACCGACCTATACTTCACTATGTAATGGATCAAATCTCAAAGGTGGGGATCAAAGAGGTGGGGATTATTATCTCTCCTGAGACTGGTGAGGAGATAAAGAAGTCTCTGTCGCCAAATACTTGGAATTTCAATTTCTCCTTTATCCTTCAGGACAAACCTCAAGGTTTAGCCCACGCCGTCAAGGTAGCCCGGCCTTTCCTGAAAGAAGAGCCTTTCTTGATGTATCTGGGCGACAATCTCATCGGTCAGGAGATTAAAGGTTTTGTAAGCGAGTTTCAAGACACAGGGCCTGATGCGATGATACTCTTAAAGGAAGTTGATAATCCCCAGATGTTTGGAGTGGCTGAGGTAGATGAGCAGGGAAAGGTAAAACGGTTGATAGAAAAGCCTAAAGAACCGCCGTCTAATCTGGTATTAGTGGGGATATATCTTTTCTCTAAGGCTATTCATCAGGCCATCGATGAGATAGAACCCTCCTGGAGGGGTGAATTGGAAATAACCGATGCTATCCAGCGCTTCATTGAGAAGGGCAAGAACGTGAAGAGTTTTATCCTTAAAAAATGGTGGCTGGATACCGGGAAAAAGGATGATCTATTAGAGGCCAATTGTGCGGTCCTGGATGAGTGGATCAGCCGGGAGATAAAGGGTGACATCGACCACGAAAGCAAGATGGTAGGCCGGATATTTCTCTCGGAAGGGGCAAAGATTGAAAGGAGCAGTATTCGCGGACCAGTGGTGATCGGGGAAAGGACGGTTATTAGAGACTCCTTTATCGGTCCCTATACCAGCATTGGCAATGACTGCCTCATTGAAAACGCTGGTTTGGAGCATTCTGTTATCCTGGATAATGCTAAGATTGGCCAAATAGAGAGATTGGAAGATAGCATCATCGGGAAGAATACGGTGGTTATAAGAGAAGAGTGTGCTCATCGGGCCTTGCGACTTATGATCGGGGATGATGCCGAGGTGAAGATATAATCTGAGATTGCGAATCGCGAATCGCGAATCGCGAATCGCGGATTTATCCCCAATCCGAAATCCGGGCATCGTTTCAAAATGCTGAAATAGCAGCTTTACACTTTTAGCAATTTTAGGCAATGTGTGCAGCAAACATAAACAGCCTTTTCCCGCTCTGAAAGCCAGTTTGGGACTTTTTTGTGTTCCGGTTGGAGAACAAAAAGTGTAAACCGATCTCTCCCTTCTCAAGTAGCGATTTGAAACGATGCCGAAATCCGAAATGGGAAAATCCGAAATCCGAAATCCAAATCCAAGATATAATCTGATTGCGGATTGCGAATTGCGAATCGCGAATCGCGAATTGCGGATTTATCCCCAATCCGAAATCCGAAATGGAAAAATCGTAACCGTTCAGCCACAAAGGCACAAACTCGATGCTCGATGCTCGATCCTGGATACTGGATCCTTTACCAGCATCGAGGATCGAGCATCGAGCATCCAGCATCATGTGCTGAACGGTTACGTAATCTTTGTGCCTTAGTGGCTGAATAGTTACAATCCGAAATGGAAAAATCCAAAATCCGAAATCCGCAATGGAAAAAATCCGCAATCCGCAATCCGCAATCGTATTAGTCACCGGAGGGGCGGGATTTATTGGGAGTAATTTTATCCGCTATATCCTAAAGGCGTATCCGGGGGACATAGTAGTTAATCTGGACAAACTTACCTATGCCGGTAACCTGGAAAATCTAGAAGAGATTAAGAATGCTCAGGGATACCGGCTGATCAGAGGAGATATTGCTGATCGAGAGCTGGTTAACCGACTGTTTGAGAAAGAGAGATTTGACCTGATAGTAAACTTTGCCGCTGAATCTCACGTGGATAGAAGCATCCTGGATGCGGCGCCCTTTATTGAGACAAATATTAAAGGGACCCAGGTTCTTTTAGAGGCTGCCCGCTATTATGGAGTGAAAAGATTTCTCCAAGTTTCAACCGATGAGGTCTATGGAAGCCTGGGCCAAGAGGGGCTTTTTAGAGAAGATTCTCCGCTTAGGCCCAATAGTCCTTACGCCGCCAGTAAAGCCGCGGCTGATATGCTTGGCTCCACCTATTACAACACTTATGATTTACCGGTAATTATCACCCGAAGCTCTAACAACTATGGCCCCTACCAGTTTCCGGAAAAGCTGATACCTTTGATGATTCGCAATGCCTTAAATAACATAAAATTACCGGTATATGGCCAGGGGAAGAATATTAGGGACTGGCTTTATGTGGAAGATAACTGCCGGGCCATTGACCTGATTTTAAGAAATGGCCGGGTCGGAGAAGTTTATAATATTGGAGCAGATTGTGAAAGGGAGAATCTGGAGATAGTCAAGCTTATTTTGAAGAAGCTGAATAAACCGGAATCTTTGATAGAATTTATAAAAGACCCGCGGGGCAAGGCCCACGATTTTAGATACGGGTTAGATAGCTCAAAGGTCCGAACCGCGCTTAATTGGATTCCCAGATATAATCTGGAAGAAGGGCTGAATAAGACCATCGAGTGGTATCTTAGTCATCAGGGCTGGCTGGAGAGGGTTGTTACCGGAGAGTATCTGGATTATTACCAGAAGGTGTATGGAATAGCCATCAGAAAATGAGGCTGGATTCTCGATGCTGGATGCTCGATGCTCGAGCATCGAGGATTATTTGGCTGCGGCCGGAGGCCGCCCTATGTTTACCTGGCGAGAGATTTGGCTCAAGATAAAAAAGAAGGGGAATGTGAAGTGGGGAGGCGGGCTTGTTTTTATCTTTGTGCTGGCGGCCTTCTTTGGACCACTGCTTGCCCCCTATGATCCCTTGGCCATCCGACTGGAGGAGAGGCTCACGCCACCGGGAGTTGATTACCTTTGTGGAACGGACAACCTGGGACGGGATGTGCTGTCCCGATTGCTTTATGGGGCGCGTATCTCTTTAGCGGTAGGGCTTATCGCTACTTCCCTGGCCACCTTAATCGGTCTCATCTTCGGCCTCTGGGCCGGATATTTGGGCGGTTGGTCTGACCGGTTGATTATGAGGCTGGTTGACTGTGTGCTGGCCTTTCCCGGACTTCTTTTAGCTATTGGGATAATGACGGTGGTTGGTCCGAGTCTAGTAACGCTTTTTATCGTGCTGGCCTTAGTCGGTTGGGCCGAATTTGCCAGACTTATTCGAGGCCTCGTCCTTTCTCTCAAGGAACAACCTTATATCCAGGCGGCTGAAGCGGTCGGCTGTTCCAGGATCAAGGTGATCGTATCTCATCTGCTGCCCAATGTTCTCCCGCTGGTGGTGGTAGCTGCCAGCCTTCGTATCGCCGGCTTCATCCTTACGGAAGCCTCCTTGAGTTTTTTGGGGCTGGGCGCTCAACCTCCCACCCCCACCTGGGGATCTATGGTCAGCTCAGGCGCCGATTTTCTGAGGGCAGCCCCCTGGATAAGCCTTTTCCCCGGGAGTGCCCTTGCCCTGGTGGTTATCGGCTTTAATCTACTGGGGGATGGGTTGAGGGATATCCTCGATCCCCGTTTGAGGTAAGGTAATCGGTGAATGGTGAAGATATTCTTGCAGGGCTTCTTCCCAGCAGGGCATCCTGCGGCCAATGGTTAATTCCAAACAAAGATTGGCCAGAACCGAATAGGCCGGCCTTGGGGCCGGACGAGCCAGTTCCTGAGTAGTAATAGGAATCAACTCACGGCGGATTCCGGAAAATTCCAGGATTTTAGCCGCAAATTCATACCAGGAACAGGCCCCCTGGTTAGTAATATGATAGATCCCGTAGCGGTGAGTAGGAATGAGCCTGGCTATCTCTCTGGCCAGGTCTTTAGTATAGGTGGGACTGCCCACCTGATCGCAAACTACCTTGAGAACGCCGCCTTCTCGAGCCTGCTTCAGGATAGTCCGGACAAAATTCTTGCCGGTCCGGCCAAATAACCATGAGGTGCGAACGATAACGAATCTATCCAGAAGGGCTTGAACATACCACTCGCCCGCCAGTTTTGATCTGGCATAGACCCCCTGGGGATTTGGGGGATCAAATTCATGATAGGGACTCTTTTTTTGCCCATCAAAGACATAATCAGTGCTAATATAAACTACCAGGGCCTTTATCTTCTGAGCAGCTAAGACAACATTCTGAGTCCCGAGGGCATTTATTTGGTAAGCCTGTTCTGGATTAGTCTCTGCCCCATCAACATCGGTATAGGCCGCGGCATGAATAATGACCTCTGGCCGGGCGGCCTTAATTTTTCTCCCCGTCGCCTCAAAATCAGTTACATCCAGATCAACTCGACCAAAAGGCAGCGCCTCATGTCCGACCTGTAGTTCTTCCACCAGGTCATGTCCGAGCATCCCACCAGCGCCGGTAACCACAATTCGCATCGTGCGACCTCACACCCTTAGTTTTTCTATCCCAAAGAGATTCAGAAGATCATTTACCTGATCTATATCCGAATAGAGCATCCCCCGTCTCTCCATCTCTCGCTTGGCCTCCCGGGTAAAACCGCTTTTACTGAAGATCCATTTAGTCGGATAATCAATCTTATAGCTCTCTATGGCTACTTGAGCCGCCTCTTCAAACTTAGTTATTATATCCTTGCCTATCTTTTTATCCCAATACTTACATTCTACAATCCAGGCAAATGTTCCTTCTCCTTTGACCAGAGAACCCATAATGTCGATCTGATACTGACGAGTGCCGCCTTTGACTCCGATTCCACTACCTGCCCCATCAGATCGGCATATTTAGCCTTAAACGTTCGATACTTAGAAAGCAACGATAGAGTTTCATACTATTCTCTTTGTCTTGGGATTATTACCACCAATTCATTTTCATTAGCTATTAGTTCAACATCGAGCCCAATGTAATCTTTTACCAGTCTTATCATTCTTCTTACCCCGCTGCCTAAATCTGTTACCATGCGGATTTTGGCAAGCATGTTATAAATATGAGGGTTTCTCAATACATGAGAACCACCTACTTTCATGCTTTCGATAGTTACTGTATTGGGCAATCTGCCCGGGCTATGAATTTCTATCCTATCCGTAAAAATTATAATCCTTATGGGCGCATTAATGGTATAATCACGGTGCAATGGCATTGACTACCGCTTCTCTCAAGGCAGACATAGGTAGTTCAAACCTTGTTTCCGGTTCAAAATCCTTTATGATGTGTTTTTCTTTGAGATAAATTTTAAAGAATCGCTCCGTATCTTCTATCATTTTAGGAATGATGTCATTAATATCCTTCTTATCCAAAGGAACTATCGCAATATCATCTTCTTTTATGTAAGCATCTACAATTCGTGCTTCACTTATGAAGTATTGAGGTTTCTTACCGAAAAATAAAAGACCCGTGATTGTGGGAGCCATACCTTTATTAGTTAAATGCAAATTTTTAAGGTATGATAATACCTCTTGTTCATCTATCTCCGAAATATCATAATAGGATTTCAGAAAAGATTTAAACAATTCTAAATCAATATCCTCTAAATTAGCGCTTTGGATGGATAACTCATCGTAATAAAGACCTTCGGAACTTTGAAACAATCTAAGAATCTCCTCTCTGCTTGCTTCTCTGCAACGATTAGAAGAACGAATATAAAATTTCCCTTTACATTGATCGTCGGCGCTGAGCGGCGGCGTTCACGCCGTCCGCTCCAGCGCATGGTTAGGCTTGTGTTCGTCTCGATCCTTATTTACCCTTACGACGCCGGATTCACGTATGTGCTCAACTAGTAAGAAATTCACTAGCGTCTCAACCGACACCCTTTGGGTATGGGCTCGTCGTATGAGTTCGTCCGCAACCTCTGGTAGAATCGCAATACGAATCGCGCGTTTGTTAGGCGTCTCAAATCGAAACCATTCTCCATCATCTTCCATGAAATCAGCGCTATCCAGATTGTCCCAGAAGACTGCTTCCTCTTCGTAAGTCTTGAATTCTGGTATTTGTAACTTTTTCATCTTCATTTTATTAGCCTCCTGTAGTTTCGCTTTTCGTTGTCAGTCATATCTCGGGTCGTGATAGGCTTGTACACTGTGCTCTTGACTTGCTCTAATACGACGAATAGGTAACGACCTTCCACGGTCTGACCGTATAAGCGATAACGATTACGTCCCTCACGATGGGCCAGATGCAACGAATCTTCGCACACTTCCCATACTTCACGAGGCTGAACATCATGCCGAGCAATATGTTCAATGCGATAGTCGTCCCACTCTAACTTGTCAATGTACATAGCCCACCTTTAATTCGGTACATTGTCCGCAGGGCTTCGCACCCCGTCATCAGCGCAACGGTAGCACGCCTGCGTAGGAACCGGCAGGAACATGCCGGGTATTCCAGGTCTTACCTGAGTACACTCAACTGTGCGACATCGTATCGCACTATAACGATAGAGATAAGGCGCGGGGGGCACTGACTCCAAAAAGAAGCCCGGAGCTATTCCCGTCGCCTTGATTGGCTTGTTACCCCTTCTCTATGCCGCTTTTTTGAGGGTGACATGCATGCCAGCTCTTGTTGCGAGGGTGATAAGCATTTCGAGGCTAAATCTTTCCCATTTACCTCTGATCAAGTCTGAAACCCTGGATTGACTGACGCCCAGGATCTCCGCGGCCTCGGCCTGCGTTAGCTTTTTTGCTTTGATGAACTTCCGGAGATCGGCCATAAGATCGGCTCGCATCTGAAAAATTGCGGCCTCATCCGGACGATACCCGAGATCAATGAATACGTTTCCAGAAGAATGAACAACGGCTTCGCTCATAAGTTACCTCCCATCTGTCTGTAACGCTGGCAAGCTAAATCAATATCGTGCCGGCTCGTTTTGCGGGTCTTCTTTTGAAATGTGTGAAGCACATAAACCGCATCGCGAAACTTAGCGACATAGACTACTCGCCACTCGCTCAATACGTGGATACGGATTTCTTTAACGCCTGGGCCGATCATCGGCATTGGTTTCCAATCACTTGGTTCGAGTCCGTTTTGAACTGCCCGGAGTTCGAAGCCTACCGCCCGGCGCGCTTCATCCGGGAAATTCCGCAGATCGTCCAGACTCGATCCTAAAAATCTAAGAGGCTTCATAGGGGTTACTACGTTCCTCAAAGTTGATCCTTTGGATGACTCAGGTGCGTCCTGTACGCCGGAGGTTCTACAATTCCGTGCAGGCAGTTAGCAGACCTGCATCCTGACCATAACCACTGACTCTGGGCAGAGGCCTTATACCTATTAATCCTCGTAGGTACGTCCTCGTTGACGACGCTTACAGACATTCAATTATCACCATATCATCCGTCCCTAGCCCTTAACGGAGGAGGATTCTCCGAGGGGTTCTCCTGTTGCCATTTGAACCCAATTCGGTACATTATCCGCAGGGCTTCGCACCCCGTCATCAGCGCAACGGTAGCACGCCTGCGTAGGAACCGGCAGGAACATGCCGGGTATTCCAGGTCTTACCTGAGTACACTCAATTTTGCGACATCGTGTCGCAAGCTAACGATAGAGCTAAGCTGCGTCAAAACCGCCCATCCAAAACAAACCAAATGTTAAATTAACAATCAGAACCTACTAAACGCTCAAATCTAAAATTCACGCACGCGGTTTTGACGTCAGCTTCAGTGACTTGTTAAGCTCAGGTATAATATTATCTGAAAAGTTGAGGATGACTTCCTGTACGATAAAGAACAAGTTCATCATCCTCTATCGCGTAAATCAGAATCCAATCAGGTTCGATATGACAATCACGCTTATTCTTATATTTGCCACTGAGGGGATGGTCATGGGATTCAGAAGGTAATTTCCGTCCTTCTGCAAGTTCCTCAACAATACTCAGTAACTTCTCAATATCTTTCCCACTTCGTAAAAGTCGTTTGATGTCTCGTTTGAACTGAGTTGTTCTCCGAATAGTCAGCTTCAAGATAACAAATCCTTTCGTAATTCTTCGACGGAATGAAATACAGGCATAGCGGATTTGTCTTCGGCAAATGCTTTCAAAGTCGTTTCATTCGGGACTTCAAGCTTGTCAAAACTACGTCGAATATCTTCATCTTCCAGAATATATCGTGCGACGGTCAGTCGGTCTTTTTTCGGCAATGCACGAAATACCCGATAAAACGCCTCTGCCATACTGATTGTCACAGATTGAGATTTTTCTGATTGTTTTTTTGATGTCAACATCTTTGCATTTCCCCCCTTTTTTCAATGCCTAACGCGCTGCGGATCAGGAGCAAGCCCGGAGGCAAACTTGTTTACCTCGGGGCTTGTCTGCTGCATCGCTTGTTAGGCGCACGGATTACTCCGCAAACATCTCAGCCAGCACTTCTAATACCGCCTTTTGCGTCGCGGGGCTAATCCGTCCAAGCAGCTTGACCAACCGCGTTTTATCCACCGTTCGTAATTGATCCAAGACCACCTGCCCCTCTTTACCTTGAAAGCGGCACGGCACGCGAGTCGGGTACACGCGGCCCCTCGTCGTCATCGGGGCAATGATGATTGTATTGATGTGACGATTCATCTCATCGGGCGAGACGACGAGACAAGGTCGCGTTTTCTTGATTTCGCTGCCGACCGTCGGGTCGAGATTGATGAGATAGACTTCAAAACGCTTGGCTACCATTCCCACTCATCCTGATCCCAACGCGTCGGCGTGGGTTGATCTAGGAGTTGATCATCTCCCTGAGCAGCCATCTCGCTGAACTGTTGCTCCCAGTTGTCGCGAGGGTGATGAGTGGGTCGAATCACAATCTGGTCCGACTCAACGGCCATCTCAACTTCCTCACCCAAGTCGAGTTGCTCTACCCAGACTTTCGGGATACGAACACCATGCGAATTGCCGATCTTGATTATCCGAGCTTTCAGGACTGTACTCATGGGGCACCTCGGGTTACTCGCCTGTAATTATACTTAAAGGTTGCTCGAAACTTTAGAGCTCATCTCAAACTCCTTATATGGCAAGCAGTTTGAAGTCTGG
>JBFMHI010000069.1 GCA_040753085.1 bacterium
GGTGTTTAAAAGTTAGCTAAAATTCCTAAAAAACGGCTTTCTATGCAACCTATAAAAGGAGACGAACCACAATATATTGTGTTCTGTAAGCTTCAAAATCAATATGTGGTGGCTGAGTAGTTACCTTATTATATACCTAACTAACTCTTCTTGTCAACTTTTTTTTCTTTTGCCGGTAGTGTCCAAATAATAGTAGGCCACCAAGGGTTTCCTGATAACCACATAAGAGGCATTCAAGAACTTGAGCCTTTCCAGAAAGTAACAGGTCAGCCCCACGTAGAGGGGCCAAAAGGCGGGTAATGGGTGGGGCCAGGGTTATCCGATGAAAATCAAAGGTAAAGGTGCCATTCGGGAAAAGCTACTGGATTATAGTGGTCAAGTTTTACTTTCTGACGCTAAGTAAAAAGTCTCTTTATTCCTTTATATGTTTTCTCAGACCTTCTATCTATTTTGCCAATATCTATCAATCTCTCTTTGTCGGTCACCATATAAATGACTCGCCAATCACCGATTCTTATTCTGTAAATATCATCAATCAACTTTTCGCAACCTCTTGGTCGAGGAGATTGACGAAGTTTCAGGATCGCTTCTTTGACCCGATAATAATCATCATCAGCCATATCATCTAATATCTTCTCTGCTCTCTGCCTGATGAATAACCTATGCACGTTTTTTCTCTCTGATAGCTGTATATTCCTCAAATGGTCGTCCTGGTTCTTTTTGGGCTTCTAACATATCCCGAATGTCCTCTAAGTCCTCAAGCTGTTGAAGTAAGGTATTATACTCATTTATATTAACAATCATCGCCACGGCGCGACTATTTCTATTTATCCGATAGGCCTTTTTTTCTTTCTCTACCTTATCGACTACAGCGCTTAGATTTTTCTTCACCTCACTGATGGAAATCATCTCCACCATCATATTGTTCCCCTCCTTCGGGTCATTGACACCTAATTGAGCTTTTCAATATATCTTAGCATGCTTTCTTTTACCTGTCAATCAATTTATCCTTGGCTTCCTAATAGTCGCTAACTAATGGGCATTCAAGAATTTGGGCCATTCCAGAAGGTAACAGGTCAGCCCGGCGTAGGGGGCGTAGGGGGGCAAGAGAGGGGTAATGGGTGGGGCCAGGGTTTAGAGGCGCTCGGCTTACTCCCCTACTCTTAGTAAGGGTCAGGTGACACTATTTAGTAACTATTCGGCCACGGATTAGCACGGATAAAATAATTAAAAGCCACAAAAAAAGAAGTAGGCTTACTTACCAATTTTGGAAAAGAAGAACTTGAAGTTAAACGACTTATATAAAAGAAATCAGTGTTTCATCCGTGTCCATCCGTGGCTGAATAGTGACCCTATTTAAAATGGAATTTAAAGTCGAAAGCGAACTGTAATCCGTAATAGCTCTCGTGGCTATTTAGCTGGTCGTGGTGATATTTCCCGGTTATCTTTAAAGTGCCATTGGCGTTTGCTTGAATACTGTAACCGCCAGTTACGTTCAAGGTAAGGTCATGGGTCTTGGTATTCTCCTTGCCATTAATCTCTTTTCTCTGTCTTTGCCACCCTAAGGCAGAAGTCAAATTGACATCATTTTTAAGGTTTATGACTCCCAATCCTGGCATTTTGACTTCCCCGGGTTTCTTAATAATGGTTTTGTGAGTTCCATTCCAGGAATAAGAAGTTTCCGCTGTTTTTTTCCCTATTAGATGATCTTTGCTTTGGCTCCAGCTCATATTGGTGTCACACGACAGGTTATTGGGCCAGGACAGGCTCCATTTTATGGACGGCGTATGCGAAGAGGAACGGGCAGTGGTCACACTGCGGGAAAATTTCTCATTCCGGCTCAATTTATCAGAGAGATTCAGACTTGAACCGGCGGCCTTCTTCAAAACATAAGGAAGCTTTCTGACCCAGGAGAGGACCTCCAGGTTGATATTGCCCTCCAAGCTATTATTATCCTCAGAAGTAACTGTCCCTTTTGATTCACTTTCCGTCCTGGTTGAATTCCCCTTCAGACTGCATGCGGTGATGCGCTTTATCCCTAAGTACCAGTTGGTATTTATGGTATGATTGCGGGTGACGGAACCGCTGTTGCGGTAGTCGGAAAGCTCATCCGTCGTTTTAAACCCCGAAAGGAATCTTCCCCGGTAATAATCCTTGTAGACACGCGCCGCGTCCGACCATAATCCAATGGTGTCAGGCATATCTTTGTAAGCTGCCTTTACATCGAGTTTATAAGTATAGTCGCCGTCGAAGATCTTAAGTTTATCCCACCATTTTCTAGGATCGATTCTTTTGGTGGAAAAAGTCAGGTTAGTTAAGGTGTTGACCGTATCCTTGTTTCGTTTGGCCGGGTCGGCCGTCCTGGGGTCTGTATAGGTCTCATCATAAGATCCATTGAAGCTAAAAGAAGGATCTAAATCCGGCAGGAAAGGAAAATTGGTTCCAAAGTTAAACTTAATCCCATATTTGTAAGGTTCAAAGCCCTGGCTGCGCCTGGTAGAATCTATATAGTTCTGGCTTAAATCAAGAGAAAAATTACTCGAAAGAGAAACAACCGGTGAAAACTTGAGGCTGAAGGATTGACTTCCGGTAACGGTATGATCGACCTGATCAATGGTGTCACTGTCACTGAGGCTGCTGTCAATAGTCTTCTTCTTCCAGTTTTTATTATAGTTATAGCTATAGTTGTGATCGGTGTTAAAGGAAAGACTGTGGCCGGTTGGTATACCCAGAAGGCGTTTGGGGAAGATATAACTATAATTGTATTTAGGGAAGGTCACCTGCCCGGTTAGTTTTTCCTCCTCGGTAGCGCTCTTTTCTTCACCTGTATCGGTGTAATCAGTATTATTCGTGTGATCATAGGTGGTGGAAAGTGTAGGGGTCCATTTCCCAAAAGGGAGACTGACTCCCCCGGTTATCTTCTTGCTCCAATTAGTATTGTTGGGCTGACCTGTATCCCATTTTAAATTAGATTTATCTGTCTGAGTGTAACTTGGGTTAGTGACAGTCGGCATCCATTTTAAAGGGAAACTAATATTTCCACCGGTTAGTGTTTTAGTGGAGCCGATCTCTTTTTTCTTGCCTGTATCCCGTTCAAATGTCGTGTTATCTGCTTGGGTGTAAGTTGTTTTAGAGAGGGTGGGTATCCATTTGAGGAGAGGGCTTTGTGGATCAAGGCTGGGTATTTGAGCAGGCGTAAAGGAGAATCCCACTGTTTTGCTTTCGGCCAGGCTCTCATCTACATTAGCGCCGGTGACATCCGTCACCCGGTCCGGATCGATGGCGCCCCTGCTTTGCTTCCAACTCCAGTCCAAAGGCATAAACTTTATCCGATCCACTCGCCCATTCAGGTTATTATTCACCTTGCGCTGGGGACCCTCAGCCGGTCCCCCGATGCTTTTAAATTGCGCTCCTAAATAATCACTGTCCCAGTTAAGGATCCCCCAGCCATCAAAGCCGCTCTTTATCCCAAACCTAAAGGCCATTGTAGGTTTAACCACGGCCTCACTTAACTCCCTCAGGTGAATCTCATTAACCCAGATTTCTCCAGAGGCCTCGGCACCAGAGTCATTTGAAACCATCAATTTGAGGTGTTTAATGTCTGACAGGGAAGGTTTTTTACCTTTGATAAGAAGGCCGTGGCGATCATAATCAAAGGAAGAGTTGCCTAAGGAAAAACCTCCGGTGCCGGCTAAATCCTGCATTAATGTCCTGAGCCGGTCAAGGTCGATGATCACCCGCCGCCATTCTCCTGCCGGGAAGTCCCATGTGGAACTGCCCTGCATATCGGTTATATTTACCAAGGCCTGCCCTTTCCACTCTTCAGGAAAACCTGATAAGGGAAAGGTATAACGGAAGAAGTTATCATCTTTCTCGGTTCCGAATTGAAAATGAAAGCTGGTATTCGACCTTGTCTCGGCTGGCCGGTAAAGCCAGAAGACCAATTTTTGGTAGTCACTGTAAGGATACTGCAACTGTCGATAACAATAACTACTATCATTCCCCTTCAGATGATAGTTTATCACCAGAGCCCCATCTTTTTTATCCGTATCCTTATCCAGGTCCCTGAACCAGCCATCTTTCAGTAATTGCTTTTCGTAGGTGGTCTGGTAATTCGGATTGGCTTCATTGTTCTTGTCCGAGAGGAAGATTTTAGCCGTATCCTCCTCAATCCAGGTGCTTTTAGCCATTTCGATAGATTGGATCAGGACAGGGGTGTCTCTTCTATCACCTGCCTTACATTTGAGTCTGAGACGAATATATTTCACGGCGGTCCAATCTGGCTTTGTGTCTGTCATTACCACCGCTAATGTCCGTGGGATCTGGTAAAGGACCCAACCATTTTCATCAGGCTCGGTTCCATTCGTAAGCTGAAAGGAAAAATAGGACTCTTCTGTATTCAATCCCCCCCGTCCGTCAAGGTCTTCACTGTCCGGTGTCTTCTTATCATTGTAGTTACCGGCGCCCACATGAGTTATGGCGCTATTGTCTTGGTCAACAAATTCCCAACCAATGTCTTCTTTATCCAGGATATTTGTTCTATCTTTATCCCTCTGCTCAGTTTTAGGGTCGCCGATATTCCAGATAGTATCTCCCTTCTCATCCAGCACGGATTCCTGATAGCCTCCTTGGCCATCGGCATCTTCACTAACCTTGCCCAGATCAACCCATAGTTCCTCCCCCTCCTCAAGCCCTTTGGCCCAGACCTTAAGATAATTGTTATTAGAATAATCGACGCCATCCGGATTAATACAGCGCATAATAGATACCCAGCGACCGTCTTCCGGCGAATTATAAGCCAGGGCCAGCAAATACTCTGTTTTCTGGGTGGTATCCTCCTCTTTGTTTAATATTTGAACCGGGCCGTAATCTTTTTTTTCGTAAGGACCGGGCCTTTCCGAATAAGGTTTGTGATAAGATTCGTCTTCATCTTTATAGAGAAGCATCGCCCTTTTACCAAAGGGCAGACTGCCCAGACTCCAGTCATACTCTCTTCTGGAAAAAGGCGAGGCCCCTCCACCCCCATCAAGGGAGTCAATAATCGCCACCTCCTTCTCATAGACAGACGGGGTATAAAAAGAGGCGGCGGCTTCACCGTCGGCGGTAAGGGTCAAGCGGTTGGCCGCCGGCAGATTAAGGGAGTTAAGGGCCTGGGTCAGTCCTGGGACAGCGTTTAGTTGGCTGTTCATATCCAGAACCTGAAGTCGGGGGGTAGTGGCCGTAACCTTGGGGACATCATTGTCGGCAGAAGTTCCTTTGAAAATGTAAGTCGAGCCAAGGGAAAAACTCTCGGCCGGTTTATATTCTCCCCTCAAACCTACCAGGTTTTCCTTCTTGGCGATAAAACCAGCCGCGTCAAAACACACCCTGATCTTGCTGCCTTCGTTAATATCCTCATCACGGAGAAAGGTAATCTGGCCTATGTCATAGTTGATCTGGTAATCTATATTTCTTTTTTGGGGTTCACCATCTACATAGACGCTTTCGGATTCCTCAACGATATTCATCTGGTCAAGAGAGTAAGTATAAGCCTTGCCTGCTTTTTCGTAAGAGATGATAATGGAATAGCCGGGTTCGTCTTCCAGGGGGGGGGTATAATTTCGGTAGATACTCCGGTGAGAAAGCTTCGTCCACTCTTGAGAAGTATAATCATTTCGATGCGCCTGGTAAAAGGGATTGCCGGTAGAGTTGGCATCAGTCAGATCAAAAGGGGTTGGTTCAGGAAAGACAAGTAGTCCCTCATCCCGAAGGTATTCCAGGGCCTCTTTATCAATCCGCCCATCATTATCCTTATCCAGACCAAAGATCCTGAAATAAGATTCTTCATCAGGCTCTTTTTTCTCACTTTTATTAGCGTCGTAATAAGTCTTATCCTTATTGTCCTTGATTTCGACCGTTAAGTCCGAAGCGCTGAGATACTTTACCTCTGACCCCAGAAGAAAACGATTTCTCAGCTCATAGACCTCATACAGATTAGTCTTCTGGTAACCTGCTTCCGTAGTCTGTTTGATGAGGATGGGAGATGAGGCTGTTCCATATTCCCAGCCGTCCTTAGTCTTAAAATAAACGGCCATAACATCCCCCTCGAAGATATTCCGCTTAAAGGTAAGTATCCCGGTCTTGTAATCAACTATATAATCTTCTCCAGGGATCAAACGGTAAAAGTTACCTAAAAAAACGTCTTTATCTTCCCAATGTCTGGCCGTTATCTTTTCGGTGGTCCTATCAGGATGATCCTCATAGAATTGGCGAGTCTGGTTGCCGAGTAACACCTCTAAGGAATCCTGAATAATAGGCAGGGAATCAGCCCGCTCCTCGGCCGATATTTCGGCCATAAGCTGATAGTATTTTCGTCTCTGGAAGCTCCCGTCACTTTTGGTTATGGTCTCCATCTTGGCCTTTATTCCCTTGAACTCTTTACATTTAGAGGTTCCTTTGGTTTGACTGCCTATGGCCATTAAGGTAAAATCCTTGTGTTTGGCCGTCCCTTTCAGGCCAAAGACCGGCTTGTTGCTATACTTGATAAACTGGGTAGGCATGGTAAGGTTAACATCTCCAAAAGAGGCTTCTTGAACCACCTCCTGGGGTTCACCGGTATAAGCAATGGAAATCTTGGTCTTGTCTTTAGCTATCGTGGCCTTGGGATTGTAATCAAGATTAACTTTAACCCTTTCTCCAATTTGTCCATTAACGCCGGCGGTGATGTTTTGATCAATGGAGAGGCCGCTGGAAAATCCAATCCCTGGCTTGGCTTCTCTATTTTTATCTTTGGTCCATTGGGCATATCCGAAGCTGGCATTTAAGCTCAAGTTAGCGTTAATCTTAAGCTGAGACTCAAAAGGCAGTTTTATTTCGGTAAGTTCGCTCAGACTCATCGGTTTAGATTCTGGCGCCGGCAGAGGCGGTCTTGGTTCTCCCGGGAGTCTGGCTATCTGAGGAGCTTCTTTCGGTTGTTGAGGGCTGCTGTCGGGGGTTTTCGCCTCTAAGGTTTCGAGTCTCGCCCCCACTTCGGGGGTAGCCGGAGTTTCGGGTTCCAGTGCAGCGGGAGGTAGGAAGAGTGTTCCACTGTCTTCAGTTTCGAGTCTCGCCCCCACTTCGGGGGTAGCCGGAGTTTCGGGTCCCAGTGCAGCGGGAGGTAGGAAGACTGTTCCACTGTCTTCAGTTTCGAGTTTCGCCCCCACTTCGGGGGTACCCAGAGTTTCAAGTTCCGGTACAGCGAGAGGTGGAAAGACTGCTCCACTCTCTTCAGTTTCGAGTTTCGCCCCCACTTCGGGGGTACCCGGAGTTTCGGGTTCCGGTGTAGCCGGAGGTGGGAAGACTGCTCCACTGTCTTCAGTTTCGAGTTTCGCCCCTACTTCGGAGGTGCCCGAAGTTTCGGGTTCCGGTGCAGCGAGAGGTGGGAAAACTGCTCCACTGTCTTCAGTTTCGAGTTTCGCCCCCACTTCGGGGGTGCCCGGAGTTTCGGGTTCCGGTGCAGCGGGAGGTGGGAAGAGTGCTCCACTGTCTGGTGGGGCTGTTAGAGCCGCTTCTTCCTCAGCTTCTTGTAAGACCGGGCTGGCCGGTTCTTCACTTGGTTGAGCCACGACCGAAGGAATTGGGGACTTCTCGGCTTCCTGTAGGACAGGACTGGCCGGTTCTTCACCTGGTTGAGCCACGACCGAAGGAATTGGGGACTTCTCAGCTTCCTGTAGGACAGGGCTGGCCGGTTCTTCACTTGGTTGAGCCACGATCGAAGGAATTGGGGACTTCTCAGCTTCCTGTAGGACAGGACTGGCCGGTTCTTCACCTGGTTGAGCCACGACCGAAGGAATTGGGGACTTCTCAGCTTCCTGTAGGACAGGGCTGGCCGGTTCTTCACCTGGTGGAATAGCCACTGACGAAGTGGTTGGTTCGATATCTGAGATAGTAACCGGTCCTGGTTCGGAATCCGTAATCCGCCGTTCACCTTCCACCGTTGTAGTGTCTGAAGTAGTAATCGCTTCTGGTTCCTCTTGAAACGCGGCGTATCCACAAAGTGAGGGCGAAACTCGAAACTTCTCAGGCGGATAGTGAGTTATTCCCAGGATGATGCGCCAGTACCCGTCGGAGTTGTTACCCTTGAGAATTTGCCGATCCAATTGATCGCTGGCGGTAAGGTGGTATCCACCCTCCAGATACAGTTTTAGTCTATCTCTGATTGGATAGGAAACGCCTCCTCCTAAGGGAATAATTACTGTACCGGAAGATTCGGATTTCCCTTCCGTGTTCCTGCCGTCAAAACTCAGCCATCCGAAACCGGCCAAGAGATAAGGCGTAATCCTCTTTATTTTTCTCAGTTGATACAAGGTAATCAGGTCAAGGGAAGTTATCGACGTCGAGAAGGCCCTGTCTTTAAGCTCTCTCCTGGCGATCCCTCCCCTAAGGGCATAAGGAGATTCATCCCATTGATACTCTAAGTGAAACTCGCGGCATGGTTTAACGGTTCCACCACCCAGATCTCCCCTGTATTCGCTTAAGCCCAGACTAAGCCCCAGTCCCAGGCTGCCTTGCTCCCTGGGCTCAGGCAGTGGCGGCGGCTCCAAACCCAATCTCTTACGCAGTTGCTTTATATCCGTGGGGACAAAAGAAAATGAGTCTGAGATTTGTATCTCTGTTAAATTAGAATCCTGAGAGCCTGCATCGGTCTGCCCAACAGAGGGAAAAAGAGGCAGGTATAAAAGGGCCATGATAAGCCCGAGTTGGATCAGTTTACCTGTGTGATTCATAATTCTATTTACATTATACCTTCTAATAGGAAAAAAGACAAGAAAAATTTCGACAATTATCCTTATCATTCTTATCGACCGAGTTTGAGTGAAACTTTAAAATAATTGCTTGACATTTAAATTCAACTCTTGTAAAATAAAAAAGAAATGGCTATGCAATCATTTGAATTGGAGAAAGATATATTAGCATTTCTGGAATACCATCCAGAGGTTATATTAAAAACGCTCCCTACGGCATTGGAGAGGCATCCTGAACTTAAAGGCGAGCTATATGTCATCCTCTCTAAGGAGTATGCGCGAAAGGATGAGGTTAAGGACGAGATTAAAGAAATGCTTACTGAAATAAGGGCTATGAGAGAGGAGAGTGAGCACCGGTTCAAGGCGGAGAGAGAAGAACTCGACCGCAAGCTCGAAGCCCAGAAACAAGAACTCGAGCGCAAGCTCGAAGCCCAGAAAGAGGAACTCGAGCGCAAGCTCAAAGTCCAGAAAGAGGAACTCGAGCGCAAGCTCAAAGCCCAGAAAAAAGAGCTCGACCGCAAGCTCAAAGCTGAAAAAGAGGATCTCGACCGCAAGCTCGAAGCTGAAAAAGAGGAGCTCGACCGCAAGCTCAAAGCTGAAAAAGAGGAGCTCGACCGCAAGCTCGAAGCTGAAAAAGAAGAACGCGACCGCCAATTTAAAGCGGATAGAAAGGAATTTCAGAGTTACCGGGAGGCGATAGATAGAAGGTTTGATGCGGTGGATAAAAGGTTAGACGCCATGGATATCCAGATTAAGGAAGTGAAGGCGGCTGTCGGCAGCCTGGGAAGAAGATCGGGAATAAATCTGGAAGAGACTATCCTGTCTATATTTGAGAAACAGCTTGAATGGAGAAATATTGACGCCCGGAATGTAAGAGGATTAACCATTATGGACGAAGAGGGAAAGGTCTTCGGTGTTCCAAACGTGCCGATTCAGGTGGATATGTATATATCAAATGGAACACACTTTCTCTTTGAGATAAAGTACGCCTTTGATCCGGAGGATATATATCTATTTATCAAGAAGGCAGACTTTGTGGATGAACAACTGGCTATCAAATCAAAGAGGTTTGTGTTAGGATTAGAGATAAGCAGCAAGGTAAAGAAGATAGCAGAATCTCTTGAGGTTGAAGTAATCTCTCGCAAAGGAAGAAAGAAAAAAAGCTGATGCGCCGTGCCTTACTATCAGTTTTCATCCTCCTTTTATCTGTTAGGCTGTCTCCTGGCTATCCCTCCACTCAACCTCTTATTATTAAGGCCATTGTTATCGAAGGCAACCATAAGACAAAAGAGGCGGTTATTCGCCGGGATATATCCCTTAAACCTGGCGATATCCTTAATAAACGAGAACTGATCAAAAGCAGGCGCAGGCTGAGAGAAGGGGGATATTTCTCTTCGGTAAGCCTAAAGCCCAGATCGCTCTACCTCCCCTTTGAGGTATTACTTGAAGTGAAGGTAGTTGAGGGTCGAAGTTGGGATATTTTTCCAGGAATTACTTACAGCTCGGATAATCCCAATCTGGGTGGGGTGGGGATTGCCCTTTTCGCCCTGGAAAGAAATCTCTTTGGTTCAGGAAAGAGGGGCACCCTCAAAGGACTATATGCCGAAGACCGTTATATAGACTTATCCGTGGAAGACCCTCATTTTCTTGATAGCGCTATGGCGCTTGATCTGAATTTTTCATACCAGCAGGGTGAATGGGGACTTTTTGCCAGAGATCAGAGGGTAGATGAATTTGACCGGAAGGAGAGAAAGATAAAGGTCGACTGGGGCGTTCCTGTGGGAGATAGAATTCAGTTGAAGGGGAGATTTATTACCCATAGAGTGGATGACACTAATTCCAATCTTTTAGCCGAATGGGGAGGAAAGACCATAAGCCTTGGCGCTGGAGTTTGCTACGATGTCCGTAAAAATAAATTATCACCAACTACCGGATTCTATGGGGAGATGATAGCTGATTTCTCTTCCGAGGCCTTGGGAGCGGATGATTCCTTTATTAAGGTTTCTCTTGATTTAAGGAGATTCTTCAACCCCTTCCGGGGACAGGTTCTGGCCCTTCGCCTCTTGACCGAAAACGCCACGTCGGCAGCCCCTTTTTATGAACAACCTCAGTTAGGGGGCGCGTCCAGCATGCGGGGTTATGAGCGGGGCCGGTTTGTAGGGCATCACTCTCTCTTGTTGAATGCTGAATATCGAATGGAACTTTTCAAGTTTGGGGGAGGAAGGTCTTCAGCCAAAACACGAAATCCCTGGGCCACCGCCCTTGGTCCATTAAAAATTGATGGGGTTATTTTCTTTGACTTAGGACGAACCTGGACCCACCAAGAGAAAAAAAAGCTCTCTGATCTAAAAAACGACCAGGGTATAGGTCTCAGATTTACCCCCTTTCCTGATCTTATCCTCAGATTCGATTATGGCTTAAGTAAAGAAGACAGGAGATTCTATTTCACTTACGGCCATCTGTTCTGACAAAAAACTCAGAAGGCGAAAGGCCGAGTTTAGCGTCAAAATTTTTCTTGACAAAGGGCAAGATAACTCTTATAATACCTTATAACATCTTAAAAAAGGGACTCAGTGTTTAATTTAACACTCCTCGGTAGCTCAATGGTAGAGCCCTCGGCTGTTAACCGAGTTGTTGTAGGTTCGAGTCCTACCCGAGGAGCCAGACTTGACGCCCAGACGAACTTGGTTTTAAATAGGTTAACGCTTCGCTGTTTTCAGCGAGGCGTTTTCCATTTATAGTCCCTTCTTGAGGTACGGGAGGCATGTTCCATGGGATGGTATCTTCTATAGGTTGGTTTATATACATCTGCAATTCAATCCTGTCTTCATAAACCCAGATTTCTTTGATTAAGGCCCGGATTAGGCTTTTCTGTGCATCAGGTGGTGCCTGGTCAAGATATTTTAAAGCAAACCTTATGTTTGAATATAAGAACTGTCCAGAATTAGCATTCATTTGTGCTACGCTCTTCTGTGCCTGAAGTTTTCCAAGAGTATCTTCGAGTTTCAATATTTCCGCATCCAGCTCTGCCATTTTAGTCTTAAAGGTTGTTCCCTCCGGTATAGTTCCATGTAACGCTAAATCAAGCAATCGTTTTGCTTCCTTCTTGGCAGCTTCCAGATGTCCTTCCTGTTCAGCAATCAATTTTTCAAGATTTTCAAGTTTTGTTTGTGCATCCAGAATGGCGTTGCCAATAGCCTTGATTAATATTTCCTGGTCATTGGATGCTTTCTTAAAATACTGAATAAGTGCCTGGTCAAACACAGTCGCAGATACTTCAGGCATATTACAGCCAAGTCCCTGCTTTGACCGACCACAAATGTAGTAAAAGAATCTTTGTTTTGAACGATTAACGCAGGATAGTGAAATATAATGGCTCTTGCACTTTGGACATTTTAGCAGTCCTTTCAGGAGATAATTATACTCAGTTGGTTTTTTTATGAACCTGTGTCCCGGGATTTTGCCGGTCACAAGTTTATTCGCTTTTTCCCAGAGGTTCTCATCTACAATCGCAGGATGCGTTCCTTTGTAAAGTTCTCCTGAATACTGCACATAACCCTTATAAAAAGAACACTTAACAATATTTGAAATACTCTGTTTTCGCCATTCCTGCCCCTTAGGTGATTTAACTCCCCGCCTTGATAACTCCAATCCAATCTCAGATAGAGATTTATTGCCAGCAGCCATTTCCCATATAAGTAATAGTTCAGCTGACCGCTTCGCGGTCGGCTGAACGGCGCGGCGGGCTTCGCCCGCTTGTTCGGCTTCGCTCGCTACGCTCGCGGCGGCCGAACAAGTGGCTGGAGCCGATGCTCGCATCGGCGAGCAAGCTCGCCTCCGCTCGCACGGCTCAGCCGCCGCGCCGATATCAGTCGGGATTTTTTGTATACACTGAGAGATATGTATATCAGGCGCCGGGAGAACAAGGCCTTTGCCATATATTCGATAGGACTGGTTAGGATTAAAAATATTGCCGAATTAAATTTTGGCAGTCAATCGCCATTCAATATCGCCGTACAAATAAATATTGAAAATTTGGGACGGTTCGCTTTAGTGTGAGAGCTTGCGTCTAAAAGATGAAGTGATTTGTAGCAAAATTGCAGTTAAATTTAACCAAGAGCAGATAGCGACAGGAAATTTTCAGGTGTTATTTGGTTAGGACAACGTATTAGATCGGCATTTTTGGGGGGACATGGGGGAC
>JBFMHI010000070.1 GCA_040753085.1 bacterium
AGAACTAATTCAGCTATCAGACCGTTGGGTAAATCTGCCTGTTCCGACACCGGAACATAGGAGTCAACGATCTTTTGAAAAAGCGTCTTGCGAAGGAAGGGAGTGGTAAGTACCATCGGGCCAATTGCTTTGGTTTCGAGTTCTACTTCATTAAGCGCTTTGATCATTGGTAGGACCTCTGCTTTCTTTATTGCTGTGTTTATTGCTGGCTATGCGTTACTATTTTACCACATATAACCCTGTTTTACAAGTGCGGAATGCAAGTCTAAATCTACTTTAAGTCTTTCTTTTATGGTATCTCTGTTTTGGTTGCTCATAAAGGATATTTGTAAGCGTTCAGCCCCTAAGGCACAAAGATACCCACTCGATGCTCGATGCTCGATCCTCGATACTGGATCCTTTACCAGCATCAAGCATCCAGCATCAAGCATCCAGCATCGAGCATCGAGCATCCAGCCTCATGGGATGAACGGTTACGGATATTTAATTAAAAATATAGCAAGCTCTTTTATTTTTATCCGAAAATCTTCATTAAGTCGGTGTGGTGCAGAAACCAGGTTTCTTCACGAAACCTGGTTTCTGTCGACTACCTTTCAGCTTACCAGACGGAAACCTGCACCTGTCCCTTAAGGACATTATTATCGTAATCGGCCTCTTCGTCTTTAATTATATAGTTGAGGGAACACATAGCATTGTCATCGTGAATAAAGTAATTGCCGCCGATGGTAATCCAGTTCTCCTCATCATCATCCTCATCGGTATTGGGATCATAACCATCATATCGGGCTCCCACTTCTATCTGGTCATTTACCTTATAACGTGAATATGAAAACTAACACCAACGGTTACAGTGGTTTAGGTGAAACAGCCTCAGTTAACAAACAGTCAGCATATTATACCAACATTAAACTATAGTCTGCCTGATTAGACTACCTCTATCAAGATTTAGTAGCCTCGAATAAGTACTCAGGCTCACATAACATCTTGATTGGCAATCTGTTCTGGTAGATTTGAGTTTTCATATTCACGTTTATACAGGGCCTGGGCAAAATAGCCCTGGCTGTCTATATCCTCATTAAATGGATACCCTGAACCCATAACAAACTCACCCAGAAGCCGCAGGCCTTGCTGGCTGTAACCTGCCTCTATTCCGGTTCGGCTGAAGCTGACATCTCCCTCGGCTCCGGCTGCCCCCTGCCAATGATAGGCAGCTACATCGAGTCCCTCGATGGGAGAAACGGCCAGCCGGCCCAAGAAGTCAAAATCGTCATTATCGTCAGAAAAGTTGTTCGGCGGCGCACCAGCCCCCCCATTAAACACACCCAGGTTAAAGCTTACCCCATTTTCCAGGTTGGTCGTAGATTGGATACCGCACTGATACCCCATACCATATGCATAAACCAATCGAGGGTAGTTAATGAAATCCAGTTTGGCTACTGACATAGGCGCATAGTGGGTAAAATTAGGCGCCAGGCAACCAACAGACAAATCAGTCATGGGTATAAGCCCGGGGAAAGTGATCTTAGCCTCCAGTATCTCCGGCGAGTGTTTCATCTCTGTCTCGATATACCACTTAACGCTCTCCGAACCAATCTGCCCCGTGGCCAGAAGTCTGGCCCGGTTAAGAGTAAAAGAAGTATTTTCATTAGCATCTTGAGAAGGTGGATAAGTCGTCTCATCCTCCGCCATCAAGAAACCGGCCTGTAATATCGTCCCTAACTTAAAGGCGCCCTTGCCGGATTCCACCGTCTCGGCCTGAACTGAATTAATCGCGCACAAGACCAACCCTAAGGTCAATCCTAAGGACAGCAACATCTTCTTCATTTGTTATTTTCCTCCTGTCTTGAAGTTTAACTCCCTTGGTCTTAAAAAGACCTGTTCTCTCTCTGCTTTTATCTTATTTTCTAACCTGACTCATCACCTCCTTTTTTTCAGTATTGTTTATAGTATAATATAATAGGATGGGGAAAGATGTATTTACCTCCGGTGAGACGTCTGGGCTACTATTTTATCCGTGCTCATCCGTGTTAATCAGTGGCTAAATAGTTACAAATTAAAAATGGATTATACACCTAATTGTCAAAATTGTCAAGCAAAATTTTACCGCCAGACTGACCGGATCAAGCCCTCCATTTCCTAACCGGTTTCGTATCTTTGGATTGGGCATAAATCGACCTTTTGGCCTACTCTTCCATAACCGCGAGTCTCTTTAAGGCCTCCAGTTTTTCCGTGCGCCCGACTTTGGCCGCGTTTAGGGCCTTTTTCAGGAGGCTGATGGACCGGTTATACAGGGCCCGGTCTACGGGATAGGGGTGGCCGTCCTTTCCACCGTGAGCAAAGCTGTAGCGAACCGGATCTCTAACACTAACCTTAGCCCCGTAGACCAGCTCGGAAAGTAAGGCCAGCGCCCGAATGGTCTTGGGCCCGATTCCGGCTGTGCCAAGGAGCGCTTCAAAATTCCGGGGTTGGGTCTCATAACTGGCCAGAAGGATTCGCTTTATTCTCTGGGGATTAATATCGGAGACAAGCACCTGATGGCGTGGGGGCAGGTCCAGGTTTTGCAGTCTGGAAAGCTGTTGGGCGATAGATTCGGGGTTCTCTTTAGAAAGAGAAGCCGAAATCGATCTAGCCTCCTCGCTTTCAAGGGCGACCATATTAAGGGGCGTTTCCAGATGATCGCAGCAAATGGCTGAGTGAGGCTCGCACACGAAGTCCTTTACCTCTCCACCCAGCCAGTGATACCGTCGGGCGTACCGGGTGTTTTCATTCATCCCCTGTTGAATCACTCCCCAGTAGCCTTCTTTGGTAAAGAGAAAGACATGGTGATAAAGCTGATAGCCGTCCTGAAGGCCAGAGTTGTCCACCTTGGCGGTCATCCGGCTGGCATAGATAAGCCTTTGCGGATCTTGGGAAAGGCGGTCACTAAATGATTCAATCTCAGCCGGTGTCTTTCTCGATCTGGCCCCTTTACCTCCGGCCACAAACAGACCCAGATCGGATTCCAGCCCGGCGATGCCTTCCTTCAGCGCCCCGCAGACAGTGGTGGTCACCCCGCTGGAGTGCCAATCAAAACCCAGGGCACAGCCAAAGGCCTGAAACCAGAAAGGATCCGACAGCCTGAGGATCATCTCTTCCGGCCCAAATTCACTTACCACCCAGATGGCCACCTCTCTGGCCAGGCGTTTCATCCTCGAGAAAAGCCAGGCTGGGGCCTTGCCGTAATGGAGGGGTAGATTAGCTATGCCGGTTCGCATCTTAATTCAGTTGGAAATGAGCGGACCCGTATCACTGATAGCATTGGGTCACTTCAGGCTCTCTAATAGCCCTTACTTTACCTCGCTGCTCTTATCTGACCTTGTCTATTTCCTTGTAACCGTTCAGGTATGCACGAATTAGCACGGATAAATAACACAGGACAGAAGGCGGAAGTGTAGGGACAGGGCTTGTCCCTGTCCGTGCTTGTCCCTGTCCGTTCCATAGGCGGACAACCACAAGGGTTGTCCCTACAACCTAATCACGGACACGAATCACGGACACGAATCACGGATTTTCCGTGTTTCATCTGTGTGCATCTGTGGCTGAACGGTTACATTTCCTTTAGCCTGCTCTATTATCACTTACATCCCAACTCTACCACTTTTCCCCCAACCGAGGGATCCACCGCATCCTTAGTAAAATAAATAATCTGATGATCCTTAGCCAAATCGGCCAAAGTAGCCAGAGCCGCCTTTTTCCTTGCCTGGTCAAAGTTGACGAAGGGATCGTCAAAAAGAAAGGGCAGTTGAGGGACCTGACAAAGATATTGGGTAACGGCCAGCCTAAAGGAGAGGTAAAGCTGATCAAGGGCGCCTTGGCTGAGATAATTAACCGGCACAGGGATTTCCCTCCCCTCCTCTTCTCCTATGGGAAGATTGACCATAATTTGCAAATCCTTATCTATGGTCAAATCCTTATATTTTCCTCTGGTTAGGCGCTGAAAATTCTCAAGGGTATAATCTCTTAAAGCCGGCGCAAATTCATCGTAGGTCTCTTCGGCTGCCTCTTCCAGAACCTTGATGGCTAATTCCAAAGCCTCCTTACGGAATTTATAGCCTTGATATTTAAGACGCGTTCCCTCCAACTCGCTTTCTACCGTGCCAGGGTCGCCTTTAAGGACAAATTGATCGTAATTAACCAAATCTTGCTTAAGGGCAATATCTTCTTCTTTGAGCTGGTCGAGTTCTTCCTTGAGTCTGGCCACTCTGCTTTCATATTCGGTAAACTCGGCCGGGCTCAAGATGACCCCGATCTCGTGCAAGGCCAATTCGAACTTAGCCGCTGAGGCTAAAAAATCCTTCTTTTGTTTTTCCCAATCAGCATACGGCCTTCCTCCCAACAAGATATCCCTTTTTTCTTCCAGGCTCTTTTTTCTATTTCGGATCATATCTACTTTTTTAAACGTATCTTCGTATTCAAACAGACTAAAGCAGCCGGTACCTTTTAGTATATCTTCCATCTCCTGGCTGGCTCGCCGGACTTCTTTATCTATTTCCTTGAGCATATCACGGATGGATCTCATTTTAAGGAAACGATTCAGGCCGACCACAAGTCCCCCTAAACTGAAGGCGGCTATTAGATAAAGCAGCCATTTAAAAATAGGCATAAGGCTCACCAGCAGATTTTGGAGGACAAGAGAAAGGGAAAGGATAAGAACCAGGCTGATAAAAAGGCCCCGGCCTCTTTTTAACCTCTCCATCTTGAGGTCGTATTCGGCCCGTCTTTCTCTCAGCACAGACAACTTGCCTTGATAAGCATTAAGCTTGCCTAAGATCGCCCGGTCAAAAAGAGTGAGATCAATCGACCTTATGGTTTCATTCAGGGGAGCTAATTCCTTATCACATTCAGCCACCTTATCCAATACTTCTCCAATTCTTTTTACCTCTTCATCGCATCTGTCTTTCTTCTCTTTTAAATCACGTTGAGTATACCACCCCTCGACCAGTGGCTCAATAGCGGCTATCTTCTCTTTCAGGTCGCTTATCTTTGACTGTAGTTCCGCCTCTTTTTTAATCATAGATTCGTAAGTGCTGTAATTTTTCTTCATTTCCATCAGACGGCCGGATAGCTCCTCGACCTTGGCTTCATAAGTCTTAAGTAAGCCCTTGTGGACATAACCATCCTTGACAATCTCCTGAAGAGAATCATTCAGGGTCTTAAGCGCCCTGCCTACTTCCTGCTCACCTATGGCCCGCTGAAAGATAGCCTGAGATATCCCCTGGGTTTGGCTGGTAACCAATTCCCCCTGTCGAACTAAGAGGGTAGACTCAAGAAGTGAAATATCAGTCAAGCCTAATTCTTCCTTTACCAACTCTCTCACGTTGTTTTCCGTGACTCCCTCCAGGAGATGATAATTTTCTTGTTCTTCTTGCTGATATAAATTTGGACCACGATTATCCTCCAAATTGCGATCGATTCGATAAGTTATTCCCCCTCTGGTAGTCAGGATGGCGGAAATTCGATAAGGCACTCCTTTAAGCAGGGGGCGATATTTGACCCATAACTCCTGGTCTCGTTTAAACTGTTTTCTATATCCAAAAAGAGCCGCCGAGATTCCCTCGATGATGGTTGTTTTTCCGGCTTCATTCGGCCCCATGATGATGTTTAGACCATCACGTAATTCCAGGCTATAATCCTTAAATCGGCCAAAACCCGTGAGAATTAGTTTTCGGAAGATCATTTTTTACTTGCCTCAAAATTAATTTTATGTTAAAATAGATGTAACCGTTCAGCACATGATGCTGGATGCTCGATGCTTGATCCTCGATGCTCGATCTTCGATGCTGGTAAAGGATCCAGTATCCAGGATCGAGCATCGAGCATCGAGTTTGTGCCTTAGTGGCTGAACGCTTACAAATAGATATGGTTTGGAGAGGTGCCGGAGTGGTTGAACGGGGCTGCCTGCTAAGCAGTTGTAGGGTAACAACTCTACCGAGAGTTCGAATCTCTCCCTCTCCGCCAGATAAAATTAATCACCAAGGAGATAAAAACTAAGGAGAGTATACCCTAAAATACCAAACCAGTCAAGGAAAAATTTATCATCTGTTGCAACACCGTGGCTGTGATGCGATCACAGCTTGCGGTGAGGGGATGTTGGGCCGGGATGACGTTGTCCAAGGTCGGTTGTTTTTACGTAACTACTCAAAACTAAGTTAAGCAGTTAGTTGGGAGACAAAGCAAAATTCCCTCTCCCTTGAGGGGAGAGGGATAGGGTGAGGGTGAAATGGGAGAGAGGGGAAGCTCTTATGCCGACGCTGTCAGGACAAAAGGAGATGAAACTTAACCCATAGCACTATAATCTGTATTAGCCCCTAATAAGTAATAATCAAAGAATGTCATGTTTAAGCGAATTTTGAAACGCATGCGAGAAAAAGTTCGCAGACGAGAGTATATAATGACGTCCCATGCAAGAAAAGAAATGAATGATGATGAGTTAACCATTTATGACATTGAACGTGGTATCCTTACTGGTGAAATAATAGAACGTCAGAAGGATAAAGTGACCGCTGAATGGAAGTACCGCATCAGAGGAGAAACGATTGAAGGCGATGAAGTTGAAGTAATTGCAAAGCTAAGTCCGACCAATAAACTTGTTTTTATTACTGTATATGTACCATGAAGGTAGGAGGAAATCAAATGGTATGTGACATTTGTGGGCAAGAAGGGGCTCGCATCCGCAGGGTTGCCGAAACCTATGGCAAAAGGAAGGATTTGATAGTAATAGAGAATATCCCCATGGTAAGTTGCACCAGTTGTGGAGAGAGCTACTTTACAGCAGAAACCCTTCATGAAATTGAGCGCATTAGAATCCATCACAAGAGTTTTGCTGTTGAACGCCCTGTGGAGGTTGCCCAATTTGCATAATTGAATAGAGGGGCTAACCAATCGCTGAAGCTGACGGCGGGCAAGCCCGCCGCAGCTTAGCTCAATCGATGAGCTTACTTTTTTAACTTGATTTTGAGTAGATACGTTTTTACTGAGGTGATTGGATGAAGGAACCAGCCTATCTTTATGGCGCTAAACTAAAGAGAATAATTGATGGAGACACCGTTGACCTGATGGTGGATCTTGGCTTTCGTACTTTGACCTATCAGCGTTTCCGGCTCAAAGGAATAAATACTCCCTCCATATTTGGCGTCAGCAAAGACTCATCCGAATATAAGCAAGGACAGAAAGCCAGGGAATACGTGATGCAGCGATTCAAAGAAAATGACGGGGAATGCCTGGTTAAGAGTCATCGAATGGAAAAATATGGCCGGTGGATAGGTGAGATTTGGTTCAGAGATTCAGAGAAATCGTTGAATCAAGAATTATTTGATCACGACCTGGCTGAGGTGATGTAGAATTGCTCAAGGGGGCGCAGCCACTACAGGCTCAATGGCTTCTAATTCCCAGGCATTTTCTTCATGCATAGCCTGCCATACATCCCAGGCTGTTTGACCATTTAACCAGAGCTCAGGAGATGTTCCAAACAACCGCGAGAGACGTAAAGCTACCTCCGGACTAATACCTTTTCTGCCGTTGACGATCTCATTGATATGTTTACGGGAAACACCTATCCTTCGGCCTAGTTCTGTTTGTGTCATACCATACGGTTTCATAAATTCTTCCAGTAAAATTTCTCCTGGATGGATGGGTGGTCGGTTGGTGGGCATTCTCATAACCAAATACTCCTTTCAATGATAATCCACGATTTCAACTCGTCGTGGTCCTTTTTCCGTCCAGATGAAACAAATCCGGTAACGGTCGTTAATCCGGATGGAATGTTGTCCCCGACGATCATGGTGTAAAGCCTCCAGGTGATTACCGGGCGGTATTTTTAAATCTTCAAGATTTACGGCGTTATCCAGAAAATAGAATTTGCGCAAGGCAACCCCTCTCAATTCAACGGGCAGAGTTTTTCTCGCCTCTTTTGAATCGATACCGTTGTAAATGTCTTCCGTTCCCTTATCATAGAAATCGAGTATCAACACTAATACCCAGCAGGGCGATGTTCATGGTTTCGGCCATTTGTCGAATCGCGAATCTCGAAGTGCGAATCGCGAATCTATTTTTAATTCGCGATTCGCAATTCGCGATTCGCAATTCGCGATTCGCGATTAATCTGTGAGTGGCCCAAACGATGAACAAGGCCGTAATCAGTAATCAGAGGTCAGGTCTGGGCCTCTCTTCTGACTTCTGAATTACGTTATGCAACACCTCACTCAATTCTCTGATGTCGTACGGCTTAGCCGCGACACCACTAAAGCCGTATCCCTCGAAGTCGGCCATTATCGGATCATTGGAATAACCGCTGGAAACAATTGCCTTAACCTCAGGATCAATTTCGACCAGCTCTTGCATGATTTCCTTGCCTCCCATCCCACCGGGAATGGTTAAATCCAGGATAACCGCCTCAAAAGGACGACCCGCCTTCCTGGCTTCATTATATAAATCAAGGGCTTCGGCTCCGTCTCCGGCAAATTCTACCTCATAACCGAGATGTTTGAGCAGCCCACCGGCCACTTCCCGGACATCTTCCTCATCTTCCATCAGGAGTATCTTCCCTTCCCCCCTAAAGATTTCAGGCCTTTCTTCCTCCTTAATTATCAATTTTTCATCAGAAGCAGGCAAATAAATATCAAAGGTTGTGCCAACTCCCACCTTGGATTTTACCTCAATACATCCATCGTGTTTTTTAATAATGGACCAGGCGATGGCCAGTCCCAGGCCGTCTCCGTCTTCTTTGGTGCTAAAATATAGGTCAAATATCTTGGGCAGGTTTTCGGCCGGGATCCCGATTCCCTGGTCTTCTATGGATATCTTCACATATTTCCCGGCTACCAAAGGCAAAAGGTCTTCCGCGGTAACCCTCACATTTTCAACCCGCACCTTAATTATCCCGCCGGAAGGCTGGGCCTGGCTGGCATTGATTATCATATTATTGATGACCTGACTGATCTGGGCTTCATCAATTACGCCTAACCAGAGATCGTCCGGTAGAGAGACCTCACACCTGGCCCTGGCCCCACTCAAGGCAAGCTCAATCGTATTCTTCAGTAATTTTGAAATAGCCACAGGCTGTTTAATCGGCGCGCCGCCTCTGGCAAAGGTGAGTAACTGTTGAGTCAAATCCTTTGCCCGCAAGCACCCTTTTTCTGACCTGGCCAACCTTTCCAGGAGTTTATCTTCAGACCTTGAATACATCCTGGCCAAATCAATATTACCCAAGATTATAGATAGAAGGTTATTGAAATCATGGGCGATACCGCCAGCAAGAAGACCGATTGATTCGAGTTTTTGGGTTCTTTGGAGATGTTCTTCCATTTTTTGTTTTTCGGTAATGTCGCGGAAGACTATGACCACCCCTATAATATTACCCTTTTTATCCCGAATAGGCGCAGCGCTGTCGTCAATAAGACGTTCTGTTCCATCTCTATCAATAAGGGCTGTCCGGTCGGTCAGACTAACAACTTTACCGGTTTTAATTACCTTGGCGATAGGATTCTCACAGCGCTCCCGGGTTTTTTTATTAATGATATGAAATACCTTGGTCAGGGGTTTACCTACTGCCTTCCTCTGATTCCAGCCGGTTAAGTTTTCAGCGACCTGGTTGATTAAAACTATCTCCCCATTTGTATCAGTAGCAATTACCCCATCTCCAATACTGCGCAGGGTCACACTCAGACGTTCCTTTTCGGCCGCCAGGGCTTCCTCGGCTTGTTTGCGGGTGATAATCTCCTCTTGAAGTTGTTTATTGGCTGTTTTTAGCTCAGCGGTGCGTTCGGCCACCCGGTGTTCCAGACCGAGGTTGAGTTGACGGATTTCTTCCTCTACCTGCTTGCGCTCGGTAATGTCAGCCATGCTGCCTTCGTAGCAGGCCACCCGACCATTCTCATCTCGGACGGCCCTGGCGCTAATCCGCACCCAGATGATGGCTCCGTCGCAGCGGAAAAGTTGTGTTTCAAAATTACGCACCACCCCTTCGCTCTCTATTATGGCCTGCCACCGCTTACGCTCTTCGGGGTTCACATATAGGTTGGTGGCGTTGGTCGAGAACAAGTGTCTCTGGTCAGGGTAACCCAGCATTTCTACCATGGCCGGGTTGGCATCCACGATCTGTCCTGCCGGCGTGGTTCGGTAAAACCCCACAGGCACGCCATCAAACAAGCTCTGGTAGCGGGCTTCAGCCTCTTTTAGCGCCTGGCGATGCCATGCCTTTTCCATAGCTGACTGAATGGCGGCCGGTAGGCGGGCGTAGTGTTTGGGAGATTTAAGAATGTAGTCCTCCAGGCCGGCCTTCATTGCCTTGGTAGCGATCTCCTCACTGCCGGTGCCCGTGAACATGATAACCGGACAGTTGGGCCAGTGGACCTTGACGGCCTCCAGGACCGCCAGACCGGTCGTCCAGCGGAGTTTATAGTCGGTGATCACCAGGTCGAACCCACCCGCTTTCAAGGCCTCGTTAAAGCCTTTGGCCTCGATAATCTCCTCCACCTGCACGTCGGTAAACTCCCGCCGCAATTCGCGAATAACCAGCAAGCGATCGGTCGGGTTGTCGTCAATCAGAAGAATATTCAGGGCCCCCCTCATGGACATACCTCCTTATTCCATTATCAATGGTAACCGTTCAGCACATGATGCTCGATGCTCGATGCTGGTAAAGGATCCCGTATCCAGTATCGAGTATCGAGCATCGAGGATCGAGCATCGAGGTTGTGTCTTTGTGCCAGTGGCTGAACGCTTACAAAAAATCAGTGTTTCATCCGTGTAAATCCGTGGCTGAATAGTTACATCAATTGTTAATTACTTCGGAGCTCCACCCAGAAGCGGCTCCCCTCTCCAGGCACAGATTCAAGGCCGACCCGGCCGCCCATTCGCTCTATTCCCTTACGCACCATAGCCAGCCCAATACCGGTGCCGGGGTAGTTCTCGATGCCATGCAGCCGTTCAAAGACCTGAAAGATGCGTTCCCAGTGTTCCGGAGGAATGCCGAGACCGTTGTCTTCCACCCACAGGCGCACCCACCCATCACGCGCCTCCGTCCATATTCTTACCCGTGGCTGGACCCCGGCATCCACAAATTTAACGGCATTCGTCAGCAGATTGGCCAGGATATGGCGCAAGATAGTCGAATCTCCTACCACTTGGGGCAGCGGCCTTTCTACGGTTATCCGGGCCTCCTTTTCCCGGATTTCAAGCTCCAGTTGCCTCATAACCTTTTCCACGATCTTCTCCAGATTTACCGGCTTGAGATCTATTACAGCGAGGCTGAGGCGGCTGTAATCCAACAGGTCACAGATCAGGGCGTCCATATGCTGGGCAGCCTCGATGATGTGCTGAGCGTAGTTCTGACCGTCCAGGTCCAGACGGCCGCCGCAGTCATCCAGTAAAGCGCGACTAAAAGCCTGCAGGCCACGCAAAGGAGCCCGCAGCTCGTGGGAAACATTATAGGTAAAAGCCTTCAGTTCAGCATTGATTTCCTGAAGTTGGGCGGTCCGCTTAATCACACGCTCCTCCAATTCGGCGGCATGATGTTTGACTTGCTCGTGCAAGCGGGCTTGATGAATGGCAATCGCCAGCGGGTTGGCCACCTCGCGGGCAATGTCCACGTATTCGGAAGTAAAATAGCCAGGGCTGCCTGATCCAAGATTAAAGCTGCCGATCAATTCATTCTGAAGAAGGAGAGGCACATTTATGTAAGAATGCAGCCCTTCAGCCTGCAGTCTTTGGTCTACTGATGTCGGCTGGGAGAGGTTCCGGATGTCCTCCACCACAATAACCTCACCATGCCTAAGTTCTTCAATGCCCCCAAATTCCTCTAATGGAAAACGCACCCCTGTTCCAAGCTTAGTCTCACCATCAACGTGGACGGCAAGCACCAGGGCCTCATGGTTTTCAAAGTCGAAGACCGCCACACTGGCCCGCCGACAGGGTATTAACTGCCGAATGTGATCCAGGCCAGCCTGAGCAATCGCCTCCGGTGACTGGGCGGCCAGGATAGCCCGATCAATATCACGTAGGGTGCTTAGACGTTCCGCATAATGACGCAGCTTTGCCTCTACCCGCTTGCGCTCAATGGCATAACGCATAACGCGCGAAAGCACCTTGCCATCAACCACCCCTTTAACCAAATAATCCTGCGCCCCCTCCTGCACCGCCTTGACCGCCAGCCTCTCATCGTTAAGACCAGTCAGCACTATGATCGGCATTTCCGGAACCTGAGCGTGCACCCTGGTAAAGGTATCAAGCCCCTGACTCTCCGGCAGGGAGAGGTCCAACAGGATCACATCGGTCTTTCCCTTAACCAGGCAGGCCAGTCCGGTCGAAAGCCGGTCGGCGCACTCCAAGTCGAAAGTCGTGTCCCTCACTTCGGCCAGCTTTTCCCGGATCAGGTTGGCATCGCCAGGATTATCTTCGATCAGCAGAACTCTTGTGATCTCAGATTGTTCCGATTTCGGATTGCGGATTGTGGATTTCGGATTTCGGATTGCGGATTGCGAATGGCGGATTGCGGATGGCGCACCCACTTTGTAAGTACCCGGGATGGCGGATTTTTTATGCTCTGTATTCTTTGGGTCTTTCATTTCCAAAAATCCTTTCAATCTGCCGAATGGCAAATCGCCGGTTTACACCACTAACGACAAATGTCTTGCCCTCTACGGTCTGTTCCTTTGATGGTATCTACTCAAAATCAAGTTAAAAAAGTAAGCTCATTACAGATTATAGTGCTATGGGTTAAGTTTCATCTCCTTTTCTACCGACAGCGTCGACATAAGAGCTTCCCCTCCCGCCCATTTCACCCTCACCCTATCCCTCTCCCATCAAGGGAGAGGGAATTTTGCTTTGTCTCCCAACTAACTGCTTAACTTAGTTTTG
>JBFMHI010000071.1 GCA_040753085.1 bacterium
AAGGTTTTTAGCAAGAGTAATAATATTGCCCGCCAATTTCACCCTCACCCTATCCCTCTCCCATCAAGGGAGAGGGAATTTTGCTTTGTCTCCCAACTAACTGCTTAACTTAGTTTTGAGTAGTTACCTGCCTGAGTAGTAGTTACCTTTTAACTTAAGATAATACAACATAGATCGGATATTGTCAACACTTTTTTGTTGCCAATTATCCCTTCTGTCTGTTATACTGGACTGATACCTGGTGAGTGGTGGCCTGATAGTCTAGTGCCTTGTCAAGCTTGCTTTAATAGGTTCGTCTTTTGTAAGGGTAACCCTTATGATTGCTTATTTGGGTAATTATTTAACCCTTCGGCATAAAGACAAGCGCTAACAGATAACTTCTATCTTGACAAGGCTGTAGGGGCACGTTGCAACGTGCCCCTACAGTAATAGCGATTCGCGAATCGTCCTTGCAAAAGAAGTAGGGGCGAATAATTATTCGCCTCTACCTCCTAAAGAGACTCTACCCATAAATACTAACGTGACAAGGCACTGGTGGTCAAGGTAAGTGAACCGACCACCAAATATCAGACTACCAGACACCAGACACCAATGATGATAAATACTAACTGGCTCTTAACCCAAATAAACCGTATTTTCTTTACCACCGCTGTTCTGATCTCGGTTATAATCGCGGCCGGAAGAGTAGGTATAGAAAGAAACTATCATCAGGTAGAATTGGTGATGGATTACTATGATCTGATCAGACTTGTCCGGGAAAGGGGAGAAGAAGGGCGGCTTAAAGACTGGGTTTCCCGGTTTAAAGAAGCAGGGATAACCTCTCTTATCCTTGAGGAAGAAACCCTGAAGGGTCTGTCTGAAGACGGGAAAATAACTGTTTTTAATGGCCGTCAGATGAGGGATTTTTTCCGGATCAACGGCTTGATGAATCCCTATATATGGAATATGATTGAAGACGGCCCAACCAGGCTTGATCAAACCTATATTCTTACCAGCGATTACCATCTGGCCCAACAAATCTCAGGGAACCTGAAGACCAGGATAGACCAAGCTCCAGAGAACTTCACGCTTCCTTCTGAGGAAGGGGGTAAAGACGGTTATCTGATAGTGGCCGCTGGGACAGCTCCTTCGGTGCTTGAATTGGGAATAGGGTTTTCACCAGAACTTATCGAATGGGTCAAAAGTCAGGGATTAAGTTGTATGCTTAGGCCTAATAATCTCAGCTTGAGGGAAGGGACAGTTGATCCGGATGATTTTTTCGACCAGGTCAAAGATTGGCCATCGGTGAAAGGCGTTATCTTTTCCGGGACGGAAGTCCTGGGCTATCCTGAATTTTTAACCGTAACAGGCAAGAGGTTAAAAGAGAGTGGACTTAAGTTGGGGATAATCGAATTCACCCCACAAAAGGGCATGAAAGGACTCCTGACAGAACTTGCAGGCAGGCGTGGAGTTGAAACTAATCAGTCGGTAGTCAGAGTTTACGGCTTAGGCCCAAAAGAGGTTGAAGAGATTACCTTGGAAACCGTCCTTTCCAGAATGCTCAGGGCGGTTAAAGAGCGCGGGATACGTTTACTCTACCTGAGACCTCTCAATCAAGACGGGAAGGGCGACCCGCTTAAGGCAAATTTGAATCTGGTCAGGACATTAACCGAACGGCTAAACAAGGCCGGCTTTAGCATTGGAACCAATAATGGCTGGCCGGGTTATGAAATAACTTCCCTGGCCTTATTTTTCATCTGTCTGGGGGTGATGGCCGCCTGCGGTAAGTTGTATTTTCTGCTGGGTGGTAGGGTGGGCCTTAATCATCATCTCGGCCATGGTGACCCTCCAGAAACCAGGTTTCTGATGTATCTTCTCCTGGGTGGCAGTCTGTTTTCCCTGCTGATATTTACCTCGATGAGGCCGTTTATTCAGCAGGGATTTGCCTTTCTGGCCGCCTTTACTTTTCCTGTGCTGGCCATCCTCAGGGCGAGGTCTCTCTCGCCCCTTTCTTCGCCCCATTTTTCCCTCTTAATCAAGGAAAGCTGGAAAGATTTGGGCCAGGTTACTCTTACTACCGGCCTGGGGGCGCTTCTTATCGTAGGCCTCTTGAGTGAAACCACCTATCTTCTAAAGATCGAGCAGTTTAGGGGGGTAAAACTCAGCTTTATCTTACCCCTGATCGGCCTCGGCCTTATCTTTCTAAAGGACCAGGGCTTGACCTCTCTTTTGGATCGGCCGATAAAGCTGATTCATCTCATTATGGGGGGTATTATACTTGTCGGAGCGGTCTTTGTCCTGGCTCGGTCTGGGAATTTTGGGCCTATTTCGGTTTTGCCTTTCGAGGCTGAACTTCGGGTATGGTTTGAAAATTACCTTTGGGCTAGACCTCGATTAAAGGAATTTCTGGTGGGATATCCAGCCTTACTGGCCGGATTATTTCTGCTCAGGGAAGGACGGTTCGGTTCTCTACCTGTATGGTTTCTGATTATCGGGGCATTATCTCAAGTTTCTTTGATAAATACCTTTTGTCATTTGCATACCCCGCTCCTCTTTTCTGTTATTCGGAGTTCCAATGGATTCTGGATAGGAAGCTTACTGGGAACAGCTTTCCTTGGTTTCTATTATTACACCTTTGCTTACCACCGAGATTCACGGTCAATAGCCTGAGAGCTACCTTCGGTGGACGATGGACTATGGTGGACTTTATGGACTTGGTGGACGATGTGGACTTTAATCTGCCCCATCATATATGTCCTCTCTGCCTAAGATCATCCAGCAACAGATCAAAAGCCCTACATCGGCAGGTGGCCGCGCAATCATATGTGTCCTCTCTGCCTGAGATCATCCAGCAACCTTTTGGCATCCTGCGGCGCCGATTTTTGCACTAAAGCCCCTACAAAGATAAGCACTGAAAACTGCCAGCAATCTTCAGGTCCCACCATAAGTCCTGTCTTGATATCCTCCTCTCGTTCAAGCCGATCCGTAAATTCCCTGGCTGCTTTCTCTAATGGGCCTTCATATACCTCTAATTTGGAACTTACATTGCTGTATTTAAGCGAGGGAAAAGAAACCCCCCTTAACAGTAAGAACACCCTGATGGTATCCTTATCTACCCCCAGGTTTTGTTCAAAGTTAAATCCTTCAAATATGGGATAATTTCTGGGTAGGAGGATGGAGGCCCCATGCACTGAGACCGTGCCTTTTCGGACTACCGTATCGCCTACATTTACGGCCGACTCAGCCAGAAATATGTAGGGGATGTCTGTAACTTCAAAGGTCTCAATGGGGCTTAGGCGATACCTTATGATTTCGGTCCCCTTGACCGCTTTTGTCCATTTTCCTTCTAAATCCATAGTGCGCGCGGCCTCCCGCCGCTACCAAACAATCCTGGATGCTCGATGCTTGATACTCGATGCTCGATACTCGATCCTCGATGGCTCGATACTCGATCCTCGATGGCTCGATGCTCGATACTCGATGCTCGATCCTGAATATTCGATACGGGACACTATATCCTATATCCTTTATCCGCATCGAGCATCCGAGCATCCAGCATCGAGCATCCAGCACCGAGCATCGAGCATCGAGGATCGATCCTTACTTACGCTACTTCCTTCTGAAGAACGAGAGTCGGCATCATCTTCTTTTCTACGGTCTCTTTAGTAACCACACATTCAACAATATCATTCCGGGAAGGAAGCTCATACATTATATCCAGCATCAACTCTTCAATGATGGCCCTAAGCCCTCTGGCGCCTGTCTCTCTCTTCATTGCCGCCGCCGCCACCGACTCTCTGGCCTCTTCCGTAAAGTGAAGCCTGACCCCTTCCAATTCAAAGAATCTTTGATACTGTTTAATCAGGGCATTGCGTGGTTCGACTAATATCCGGTTTAAGGCATCTTTATCCAGGGCGTCAAGGCCGGCGGTAATTGGAATTCGGCCGACAAACTCGGGAATAAGGCCATATTTTAAAAGATCGTCCGGGATAACCTGATTCAAGATCTCTCCGATCTTCTTTTCTTTTTTATGTCTAACCTCTCCGCCAAAGCCCATGGTCTTGCGGCCGATTCGCTGTTCAATAATAGACTCCAGGCCAATAAAGGCCCCACCGCAGATAAAGAGGATATTAGTCGTATCAATCTGGATAAAATCTTGATGGGGATGTTTTCTTCCACCCTGAGGGGGGACATTGGCCACCGTGCCCTCCAGAATTTTCAACAGGGCTTGCTGAACGCCTTCTCCTGAGACATCCCTCGTAATAGAGGGATTATCTCCGCCTTTCCGGGCGGTCTTATCAATTTCATCAATATAGATAATGCCTGTTTCAGCCCGTTTAATGTCTAAATCAGCCACCTGAATGAGGCGCAGCAGGATATTCTCTACATCCTCGCCCACATAACCGGCCTCAGTCAGGGCCGTGGCATCCACAATAACAAACGGAACATCAAGTATCCTGGCCAGGGTTTGAGCTAGTAAGGTCTTTCCTGTGCCCGTAGGCCCGATAAGCAGGATGTTGCTCTTCTCTAATTCTACATCCTTACTGGGCATATTTATCCGCTTATAATGATTGTAGACAGCTACAGAGAGAACCTTCTTGGCTCTTTCTTGTCCGATGATATACTCATCCAACATCCGCTTGATCTCTTTAGGCCGAGGAAGTCCGGCTAATTGAGGGACCCCTTCATCCCACTCCTCAGCTACAATTTCATTACAAAGCTCGATACATTCGTCACAGATATATACCCCAGGCCCTGCGACCAAACGTTTTACCTCACGTTGGCTTTTATTACAAAAAGAGCATTTCAAATTCTCTTTCCCTTCACCAAATTCCAACATAAAACCTCCTTACTATTTCCTTACCACCAGCACCTCATCTATAATCCCGTATTCCTTAGCCTGTTCAGCCGACATAAAAAAGTCTCTATCAGTATCCTTTTGGATCTTTTCCATAGGCTGACCCGTATGTTTGACCAGTATCTTATTTATCTCTTCCCGCATGCGAAGTATTTCTTTGGCCTGAATGTCTATATCCGTTGCCTGTCCCTGCACGCCCCCTAAGGGTTGATGGATCATAATCCTAGCGTGAGGCAGGGCATAGCGTTTACCTTTGACGCCGGCCGCTAAAAGAAGAGCGCCCATCGAAGCGGCCTGCCCAATACAGATAGTGGAGACCTTGGCTTTAATATACTGGATGGTATCATAGATAGCTAATCCGGCTGTAACTACTCCCCCTGGGTTATTAATATAAAGATCGATGTCCTTATCCGGATCTTCCGCCTCCAAAAAGAGCATCTGAGCTATGATCAAATTAGCCACATCATCATCTACGGCACTACCAATGAAGATAATCCTGTCTTTTAAGAGTCGGGAGAATATATCATATCCCCTTTCCCCCCGGCTGGTTTGTTCTACCACCATCGGCACTAAATTCATCTTGTTTCTCCTTTTCTTTTACCCTTCTACTTCCACCTGATTTACCTCAGCGGCCTCCACCAGAAAATCAATAACCTTATTGGTATAAAGCCTCTCTTTGATCTCGGCTATCTTTCCTTCTTTCTCAAGGTTAGATTTCATCTCCTCAAATTCGAGATTATAATGCTGAGCCAAATTTCTCACTTCCGCCTCCACTTCTTCCGGAGTGACCTCTATCTTTTCCTCCTTAGCTACATAGTCTACCACCATGCCTTTCTTGAGACGCTCGATGGCTTTGGCTTCATAGTCTTTTTCAAACTTTTCCTTAGACACTTCTTCCTTTTCCATATACTGGGCTAAAGTTATTCCTCTGTTGAGAGCTAAGGTCTGGGCGAAGGCGTCTAAAAGAAGTTTTTTTTCTTCTTCGATCATTCCCTTAGGGGGATTGGAATCAACCCTTGAAGCCAAAAGGGTCATAAGATCATTTCTAACCTTTTGGTCAGCCTCAGCCTCGGCGACTTTTTCCAGATCGGTCTTGATCTTAGCCTTGAGTTCTTCTAGGTCTTCATACTCCCCTACATCCTTGGCAAACTCATCATCTAACTCAGGAAGCACTTTTTCTCTTATTTCATTCAATTTAACCTTAAAGACAGCCTTCTTCCCAGCCATAGGAGGATAAGCCGGATATTCTGCCGGGAGAGTAACCAGGATTTCCTTCTCTTGGTGCATCTCCATGCCGATAAGCTGTTCTTCCGCCCCCGTAACAAGGATAGATACGCCCAATTCCAGGGTGGCATCTTTCTTTTGGATAAAGGGAATGGAATCATTTTCTCCCCGGCCTTCAAAATCGATATTTAAAAGATCGCCTTTTCGGGCGCGGCGATCCTCCACTTCAACTGATTGGGCATGTTGGTCTTGAAGCCTGACCAACTCCTTCTCAATCATAGCTGGGGTAATCTTGCAGACTGATTTTTCTATGGAAACTCCCTTATAATCCAGGCTGATTTTAGGGATTACTTCCAGGGTGGCCGTAAAGGTCAACGGCTCTCCATAATTATAGTTAATCTGGTGTATTTCAGGCAAACCGGCCGGGGAAATAGCTGCCTCAGCGATCGCCTCCTTGTAGGTCTCGGTAACCATTCTTTCCAGGACATCTCTTTTTACCTCAGGGCCAAAGCGCTTTTCCAATAAATGGCGAGGGACTCGACCAGGTCTGAATCCCGGAATCCGCGCCGAGGGCAGTAACTTCTTATAACTTTTGTCAAATTCCTGAGTTACCCGCTCAGATTCGACCGACACCTTTAAATCTATGGTGCCGCCTTCTTTCTCTTCAACTTCTACTTTCAAGGTTACACTCCTTACTTAATCGGACATCTCGGCCATAACCTCTTCCGGGACATCAAAATTAGCATAAACATGCTGAACATCATCGTCGTCTTCCAGATTTTCCACCAGACGCAGGACTTGTTTGGCCTCATTTCCGGCCAATTTGACATAACTCTGGGGAACCATAGTTATTTCAGCATAGGTAGGCATAATATCGCTTCTTTTAAGGGCAGCCGTTACAGACTCGAAAGCGCCCGGTTCGGTAGTAATCTCATAGCCCGTCGCCTCTGTTTTAACATCTTCAGCTCCGGCCTCAATAGCCAGATCAAAAACCTTTTCTTCATCAAGGCCTTCTTTGTCCAGGGTGATAAAACCTCTCTTGGAGAACATCCAGGCCACACAACCTGCCTCCCCCAGATTTCCTCCACCTTTGGAAAAAAGGCTCCTGATCCTGGCGGTCGTTCTATTTCGGTTATCCGTCATCGCTTCCACCAGCATAGCCACGCCTCCAGGACCGTAACCTTCGTAAGTGTACTCCTCCAAAACCACGCCCGGCAGATCCCCGGTTCCTTTCTGGATAGCCTTTTTGATATTATCCGCCGGCATATTGGCCTCTTTGGCCTTAGCAATGACGGTTCTTAATCTGGGGTTGGCATCCGGATCACCTCCGCCCACTCTGGCGGCCACCGTAATTTCCCTGATAAGCTTGGAAAAAAGTTTCCCTCGCTTAGCATCCATAGCCCCTTTTTTATGTTTAATCGACGCCCATTTAGAATGTCCGGACATCTAAAACCTCCCCTAACTGTAATTTTCTATTCCTCTTTCTTAGACTCAGCAATAATGGCCTCCGCCAGTTGGTGAGGGACTTCTTCATAGTGAGAAAACTTCATCTTATGGGTCCCCCGGCCGTGGGTAATTGATCTTAAAGAGGTGGAATATTTATACATCTCTGCCTCCGGGACCAAGGCCTTGACTACGGAGGAGCCCCCATGCTCTTCCATCCCCTGAATCTTTCCCCGTCGAGAATTCAAATCTCCGATAATATCACCCATATATTCCTTGGCTACTTTAACTTCCACATCCATAACAGGCTCAAGCAGAACCGGAGCGGCCCCTTCGAAGGCCTTCTTAAACCCAAAAGACCCCGCAATCTGAAAGGCCAGGTCCGAAGAATCAACCGTATGAAAGGAGCCATCATATAAGATAACTTTGGTATTAATTACTGGATAGCCGGCCAATACCCCTTTATTCATGGCCTCCTTCACTCCCTTTTCTACCGCCGGGACATACTTGGACGGTATGGCTCCCCCAAATATCTTGTTTTCAAATTCAAATTCCGAGCCAGAAGGCAAAGGTTCTATCTCCAGGAAACAATGTCCATATTGTCCCCGGCCGCCGCTTTGCTTTTTGTATTTTCCCTCGCCTTTAGAAGATTTCCTGATGGTCTCCCGGTAGGCAATCTTAGGTTTTTCCACCTCGATTTCTACGCCAAATTTACGCATCATCCGGTCCAGGGTAAGTTCCAGGTGAACCTCACCCATCCCCTGAATAATGGTTTGTTTCAGTTCGTGATCGTGGTAAATCCGGAAAGTTGAATCTTCTTCACTCAGCCGATGCAAGGCCGTCGACAATTTTTCCTGATCAGCCTTGGTTTTGGGAAAGACGGCTAACGACATAACCGGTTCAGGGATATCCAGAGGATCAAAAACCGCCGGATGAGCCGAATCACAGAGGGTATCCCCTGTTTTGGTGCCTTTCAGCTTAACCACCGCCGCTATATCACCGGCCCCCACATCCCCAATCTCTTTCCTTTCTTTACCTTCCATAAGGCAGATGTGACCGATCCTCTCCTTATGATTCTGGGTAGCATTAAAGACATCCGAGCTTGAGTGAAGGACACCAGAATAGACCTTAAAAAAGGTGAGTTCTCCGACAAAGGGATCCGTAATGACCTTAAAGACCCTGGCCACAAAAGGGGCCTCAGGTGAAAGCTTCCTTTCCTCATCTTTATTAGTGTTGGAATTTTTTATGGTAATTTTCCCGGCATAATCAGAAGTCGGGAGGTTGGTCGTGATAAAATCCAACAGGGGTTGAATACCGATATTATGATAAGCTGAACCGCATAACACCGGAATGATTTTCCTTTGGGCTATGGCCAGCTTCATAGCCTGGTTGATCTGATCATCCGTGAGTTTTTCTCCTTCTAAGTATTGTTCTAAAAGTTCATCATCAGTCTCCGCAATAGCTTCTACCAAGGAATTCTTGGCAGCGGCGGTCTTATCTGATAGGTCGGCCGGGATAGCCTCTTCCTTCACCTTGCCCTCGCTAAAAATAAAGGCCTTGTTCTGAACCAGATCAATGACCCCTTTAAAACCAGCTTCTTTGCCGATAGGTATTTGAACCGGAACAACCGGTGCGGAAAAGACATTTTTCAGATCATCCACCACTTTTGAAAAATTGGCATTTTCCTTATCCATCTTGTTAATGAAGACGGCCCGCGGCAAGTTGTATTTATCGGCATATCCCCAGACCAACTCTGTGCCCACTTCAACGCCGCTGGCTGCATCGCAAAGGACTATACAAGAATCTACGACCTGGAGCGTTCTGACTACCTCTCCTATAAAGTCAGCATAACCGGGTGTATCAATGATATTGAGCTTATGTCCCTTCCACTGAGTATGAACCAGCGTAGCATTAATAGATATCCCCCGCTTAACTTCATCCGGATCATAGTCAGACACGGTATTTCCCTCTTCTACCCGGCCTAATCGATTAATGACCTCGGTGTCAAAGAGGATGGCTTCTGTCAGAGATGTCTTGCCGGCGCCACCGTGGGATATTAAACCGGTATTTCTTATCCTGGACGTTTGAAACATATAGCCTCCTTTCTTCTTTTGTAAGCGTTCAGCCACTAAGGCACAAACTCGATGCTCGATGCTCGCTCCTGGATACTGGATCCTTTACCAGCATCGAGGATCCAGCATCGAGCATCGAAGATCGAGCATCGAGCATCCAGCATCGAGCATCGAGCATCGAGGATCGAGGATCGAGCATCGAGCATCCAGCATTGAGCATCGAAGATCGAGCATCGAGGATCGAGCATCGAGCATCCAGCATCATGTGCTGAACGGTTACCTTCTTTTAAGTTTCGGGTTTCGAGTTAGAGATTTCGCCCCTTTCTAAACCCGAAACTACCACTTATACCTAACCCGGTAATTAATCACTTCTTCCGAATCTTTTTTGACCAGAACTTTAAGTTCCATGGTTCTGGCATCCTTGCGCTCGTAAGGGTGAGAAGCCTTGATAACTTCCCAGTCTCCATACAGGTGCTCCGTTATCACCACCTCTATATCAGTATCTTTGTGATTGCGCAGCTTTATCTCGTAGGCTTCTTCCCTGATTCGATCGGTAACCTGTCTGTAATCTGTTTGCTTTCTTTCCCCCACCACGTCAAAGGCGCTGCCCAGAAAAACCCGAACCTTCTCATCTTTAGGGGTATGATCAATCTCATCTTCACCAATGAATTGCAGGGCCTGCTTGCTATCAGCCTTGTATACCCGCAATCTTCCTTTGGGGAGAGGGAAACCAACCCCATTTTCTTGGCTGTTTTTAAATTCCAGTTTAACCCAAACCTTACCTTCAGAGCTGGCGCCGTCATAGATATATATCTTCTTAACCGGAATATTGGAGGCGGAAAGAAGGCTAATCTGTTTGGTTTGGTTATCCTTTAAGGTAGTAACTCGATCCAGGGTATACATATGGTATTCAAAGACAGCCTCTTCTTCAAAATCTCTCTCTTCAGCCGCCAGGGCTTCGGCGGCCATCATTTTGTAAGGACGAATAGGTCTAGGTTTAGGTATTCGATGGACATCCCCGGCAATGAGTTTTAGCCCGGCCTCTGGGTAAGTAGTGCCGCTTTCGTTCCGGATAGTGACCCATCCATTTAAGTCCATCTTAGTATCTTCGGGATTTACCACCGCTACATAGTCAGCCTGCCAATCCATACCTGAAGTAAGATAAGTTAATTCACACGGAATATTCCCGGATTCTTGGGAGTAGATCTGCCAGATAAGGGTAGGACGAGTAATGAGACCCGAAGGAAGCTCTGGGAATTCTATCTCACGGATGTTTTCTCGGTCTACCATTTTAAGAGGGCCTTCCTGGTCCAGAATGAGTTGTTGGGGGTCAAAGCTAAGGAGTTTACCTTCGTAGAGGCTCTCTGAATCACTAATGAGCTTAATTTTTTTGTCGAGATAACGAGAAAGGAGTTTATCCGCGGAGAGAAGGTCGTATTCAAAGTTTTGTTCTTTAACCATCACCTCTTCAGGAAAGGTGATGGATTTAAGGTGAACCGAGGTGGGATCTATTTGGGCGGCTACATCAGTAAAAGAGACAATATTTGTCCCGGCGTTAAGCTTTATCTCCCTTTGATCTTTAATCAGGGCCAGGTCGCGATTGTAGACCGTAACCTCCAGTTTCTGCTCCTGAGCCTGCACCGCGGAAAGGAAGATAAAACACAAGGCCAGCCCTAAGATATTCCGCAATTTATCTCCCTCCTCGTCGGTCGACTACAAAGACGCTTCCCGGCTGGTTTTTACCATAATGTTTAACCTCGGCCAGGGAGTCACTTATTTTTAGATGACTGCGCAACTGATTATCCGGAGCGCTGGTGACAGCCGCAATAGTTATGCCTATGGTGGCGGGAAATCTGGAAACCTCTCCCCGTCGGTCGGTAATTTCAAAATAGCCTCGCTTAAGGGCTTCTTTATCAAAAAGTCCTTCCGATAGGGAAGCCAATCTGTCTATGACCCGGTCAGCAATCGGTTTTGACTTGTCAGGGGTAGTGATAAGGATAAAGTCATCTCCTCCGATATGGCCCACGAAATCATTAGAGTTGCCTAAATTTTCTACCGCCTCAATAAAAATGCGGGAGAGAGATTTTATTACCTGGTCCCCTTTATTATAGCCATAGTAGTCATTAAATGGTTTAAAATTATCAAGATCCGAATAGAGGACCGTAAAGGTCTCGTTAAGGTTTAACCGGGATTTTATTTGTTGTTCAATAGCAATATTTCCAGGTAATTCGGTCAGGGGGTTGCATCCCCTTTCTAAATGCGTTCGGCGAAGAATCGCCTTTATTCTGGCAATAAGCTCTTTTCCGTCAAAGGGTTTAGTAATATAATCGTCGGCCCCCAGATCGAGTCCCTTAACTTTGTCCTCAATATCCTTGCACACGCCGCTGAGCACCACAATAGGTATATGACTGGTAGAAAAATTGTCTCGAAGTTTGGGACATATCTCAAAACCATCCATCAGAGGGATTCGGATATCAAGAAGGATTAAAGTGGGTAAAAGTTCTTTAGCTAATTTCAGGCACTCCGGACCATTTTTGGCTACGAATACTTCAAAATCCACCGCTTGGACTAAATCTGAAACAAATTCTATTACATCCTCATCATCTTCTACAATTAAAATCCTTTCTGAGGTCATATTCTCCCCCTTGTAGTCATTATTTGCCGCCGTAGGGGCAGGCCCTCGTGCCTGCCCTAATATGGGGCAACCACAGGGGGTTGCCCCTACATTGTCGTTATGGCCTGTCGGCACAACATCGCGACTATCTCTTCATGTCTTTGGTGTGCCCCCGCTTATCTATTTTTTCTATTAACTCTCGGGTCAATCTTGTCTCTGTAATAATAGTATTTCGCATTTCATTTCGCATTTCTTTAATGAGACTTTGAGTCTCCGACTGAGTTTGTCTAATGAGATTTTGAGTTTCTGTCTGAATTTCTCTAATAAGTTCTCTGGTCACTCTGCCATTTTGTTTGGCATAGACGGCAAAAAATATGCCTAAAATAGAGGCCATTGTCCCGGCCCCGGAAACAACTAACCCTAATATCTCTAAGTATCCCATTAGATTAATCCTTCGTAACTACTCAGGTGGATAGACTGAAGGCTGAAGACCCGCCGCAGAGTCAACCAAAAATTTGGCCTTAAGCTGCCTTTCGGGACCACATCGCGACTATCTCTTCATGTCTTTGGTGGGCCCGCT
>JBFMHI010000072.1 GCA_040753085.1 bacterium
AGGATTAGGAATAAAACTACCCTCTCAATTGTAGCTACGAAAACCTCAAAATCTTTTTCAACATATCTCTTTAATTAACAGGAAGTTAGGTGGATTTTTTTGCTTATTTCCAGGGGGAAGTTCCGTTATATAAAGCAATACAACGATTGTCAAGGGAGATTTTTCGGAACCGTTCAGGTAGTAGGTAAAAAGGTAATCGTTCACCACGGAGACACAGAGACACGGAGAATGATTTTAGAAAAAGCACTTACAGAGCAAATAATTGGGGCAAGAATAGAAGTTCATAAGCATTTAGGGCCGGGTTTTTATTAGAGTCAGCATTTACACTACCTGAACGTTTGCAGATCTCTGACCAAATTTTAAGCAGTTACTAAATCTCGTGCGTTTTGAATAATAATTTTAGGAGTTGGATTTTTCGGAGGGATAGGCAGACCTTTTTCTTTTAACAAATTGATATGTTCTATCATCCCCCACTTTGCCTTGTACAGACAATCTTCAACAGAATATCCTATTCCTGTGAACCCTGCCAGGTCAGGAGAATAAAATCCAAAATAGTCTGGTTCTTCTGTCGCCTCGATTATTAAGGAATATTCTAATTCTATCATTCCTATTTCGCCTCCATCTTTCTTACTTATTTATGCCGGCATCCTTTAATATGGCATGACAGGTACCTTTTGGAACTTCTTTTGAGTCGTGATAATCTACTCGAATCAAGCTATTCCAACCATGTTTGCCATAATATCTTATAGAACTCTTTTCTTTTACAATTCTAAATCCATTCTCTTCTAATAATCTAACCAGCTCGCTAAATTTCATTTGAATTTGATTTTCTCAGTTTGTAAGCGTTCAGCCACTAAGGCACAAACTCGATGCTCGATCCTCGATGCTCGATCCTGGATACGGGATCCTTTACCAGCATCGAGGATCTATCATCGAGGATCTATCATCGAGCATCGAACATCCAGCATCGAGCATCCAGCATCGAGCATCGAGCATCCAGCATCGAGCATCGAACATCCAGCATCGAGCATCGAACATCCAGCATCGAGCATCGAGCATCGAGCATCGAGCATCGAGCATCCAGCATCGAGGATCGAGCAATGTGGCGGCGTAATACTATATCTCACCCAGCAGGTCGTATTCTGTCGCCCCGGTAATACGCACCCGACAGAATTCACCCACCTGGATATGTCTGAGGGCCCGGGCCGCCTGAGTCTCAACCCATTGGGGGTCTTGGGGAGAATTAGCGGGCTCGGAAGGGGTTATGATCACGCGGCCATCGATTTCCGGGGCATCGGCTGGGCTGCGGCCAATATATCGACCTTCTACCTTTTGATCGATAAGAACCTCTATCTCTTGACCAATCAGGGCTTCATTCCGCTGTCTTGATATCTGTTGCTGAAGTTGCATCAGCCGGTCTAATCGTTCCGACTTCACCTCTTCAGGGACTTGATCGGGCAGTCGGGCGGCCGAGGTGCCTTCCTCCCGGGAGTAGATAAAGGCGCCTAATCTATCAAACCTGGCTTGGGCCACAAAATCCAATAATTCCTCGAAATGGACTTCACTTTCTCCCGGGAATCCGACGATAATAGAGGTGCGTAAGGTTAAATCAGGCACCGCTTCCCTTAATCTTTCAATAAGAGAAACTATATCTTCTTTTCTTACCCGGCGATTCATTAGTTTAAGGATGGGGTTAGAGATATGCTGAATAGGCATATCTAAATAAGGGCATAGTTTGGGGACGTCTGGCCAGCTCTTAATCAGGGAAGGTAAGATATGGGCCGGATGGGTATAAAGGAGTCTGATCCACCTTATCTTTTCAATTTCAGAAAGGGATCTAATGAGTTCTTCCAGCCTTTGTCTTCCGTAAAGGTCTACACCGTAATTGGTTGTATCCTGAGCAATTAGATTTAGTTCCTTAACCCCTGAGGAAGCTAAATCTTTAGCCTCCTCAATAATGGATTCCATATTTCTGCTTTGGCAGGGACCCCTAATAATAGGGATAGCGCAATAGGAACAATGATTATTGCAGCCATCGGCTATTCTAAGGTAGGCGGTGTGGGGTAGAGTAAGGAGTGACCTTCGAGCCGATTGTTTGATGGGCCTTCTTTTACCCAGAAGCAGATCGCAATATTTAACTATCTGAGGGACGTCTTTCAGTCTCAGGAAAAGGTCAACCTCAGGGATTTCCCGCGGAAGTTCTTCCCTGTATCGCTCGGCCAGGCAACCAGCCATAATAAGTCCCTTACACCGACCGGTCTCCTTGGCCTGAGCTGCCTTTAAAACAACCTCAATCGATTCCTCTTTAGCCGGCCTGATAAAGCCACAGGTGTTAATAATGATCAAATCAGCCTCGGTTGCCTGGTTAACAAGCTGGTATCCGTTTTCCTGGAGAAGGCCCCACATTCGTTCAGAGTCAACCAAATTCTTAGGACAACCCAGGCTGATCAGGTGAATCCGGTTCATTTATTCTTCTTCGTCCCAATCCTCATCTTCCTCCCAATCCTCATCTTCCTCTTCATCAAAAGGGTGGTGCAAAAGTTGGGCTACCTCTATAAAAAGGCGAAAACATACTATATCAGGTATACCTGCTTCTTTCAAACCTTCTGTCATCGAACTCAAATTCGTAATGTAAGCTACACAATCCTTGGTACATTCTCTATCCAGGTAACAACATATTTTTCGCATTATCTTCTCCCTATACTTTTGCACTTTTTTGTAACTACTTGAAAGACAAATACCTTACAATAACCTCTCGTCATTCCCGCCAAAGCGGGAATCCAGTAATATCAAGGCTTCTGGATTCCTGCTTGCGCAGGAATGACAAAAAGTGCAAAAGTATAGCTTCTCCTTATCTGTGTATTTGTAACTACTCAACTACTTCTCTTTACCCCTCCTTCCTCTCTAAGATATATCCCTTCTACTTCTACCCCCTTCTTTTTTAATGCTTCGACCACGGATTCCTTGAGTCGGCAATCAAAACTCAAACAAAGACCACAGCTTGAGCTGATCTCTCTTGGCACAGGCATAGGAACTACCTGGAGACGATTCTCCTTGAGGACCTTTTCTGCCTTGAGGGCGTAATGGGTAGAAGAGAAGGTAACAAGACATTCAGACATCAGGTGGCTATTATTTCTTTGATAGAATTAATGGTGTAATCTATCTGGTCATCGGTATTAAAATATCCCGGACTGAATCGAACCGTGCCTTCGGGGAAGGTTCCAATAGTCCGGTGAGCCGAAGGGGCGCAGTGCAGCCCTACGCGAGTCATTATCTTGAAGTTCTCGCTCAAGATGTAGCCGACCGTGGAAGGGTCAAGGCCCTTTAGGTTAATAGAAACAAGGGCGGTTTGTTGATTCGGATCCTTAGGGCCGTAAATCTTGACCCGCTCTATTCCTTCAAGGCCGGACAAGAGACGGCCAAGCAGCCTCTTTTCTTTTTCCCTTATTTTATCTACGCCTTCTTTAAGGATGAATCTTACCCCAGCGCCCAGACCAGCCAGGCCAACCGTATTATGAGTTCCGCTTTCATACCGGTCCGGAGCGAAGCCAGGCTGGTCCTCTTCCTCCGATTTACTGCCTGTGCCTCCCTGGACAAGCGGCCTTAGGTTTAATCCTTTCCGGATATACAACCCCCCTGTCCCCTGTGGTCCAAGCATGCCTTTATGTCCGGTAAAGGCCAATAGATCGATCTTCATTTCTTCCACATCGATCGGATAAACCCCCGCTGTTTGAGCCGCATCCACCATAAAGGGAATATTATGGTCATCAGCTAATCGTCCTATTTGAGCCACCGGCATAATAGTGCCGGTCACATTTGAGGCATGCACGATGGCGATCAGTCTGGTGTTGGGTCGAATAGCGGATTCTAATTTACCAGGATCAAGGTATCCTTCTTCCGAACAAGTGATAGCCGTCACCTCAATCCCTATTTCTTTTTCCAGAAAACGAAGGGGGCGGCTGACAGAATTATGTTCCATACCGGTGGTGATAACATGATCACCCGGGGCAAGAAGCCCTTTTATCCCCAGATTGATGGCCTCGGTGGCATTCAAGGTGAAAATAATTCGGGATGAATCAGTTACTCCCAAGAGCTTAGCCACTTCTTCCCTGGTCTCAAAAAGGATTCGGCCGGCTTCAATAGAGAGAGAATGACCTGAGCGGCCAGGACTGGCGCCTACTTCTCGCATAAAATGATCTACCGCCAGATAGACCTCTTCCGGCTTGGGCCATGAGGTGGAGGCATTGTCCAGATAAACCATAGATATTACTATAAACTAAACTGTCTTTTCTGTCAATGATTTTTTGTAACTATTCAGCCGCGGATTTACACGGATGAAACACTGATTTTTTATTTAAATCCGTGAACCATGTCCGTGATTCGTGTCCGTAAGGGGGTTGGGCGACCACAGGGGGTTGCCCCTACTATTTATCCGTGCTAATCCGTGTTAATCAGTGGCTGAATAGATTTCATCTGATAGATCAAATGGGCTATTGCCTTTTATAGGAACGGTCCGAGTAACGTTGAAAGGTATCCCGAATAATCACGGGAGGGATAGGGTTCCCCACTCGGACTAAACCGTCGAAGGCCCAATTGTTGGATGGGTCAGGTCCAAACCATACATGTCCGATCTCATTCCTATTTGGGTCGAGAACTTGCACGATCCAGTCCTGTTTACCCGGCTGGTCCTTTAGGCCGATCGTGCTTCCCTTAGGAGCCCAGGAGAGTTGTGGAAGTAATTGTTGCTGCAGTTCTTCTTTGAGTTCCACCCATGGAATAAACTCAGCACAATTGTTGACACAGATTCCAGCTTTTCGCTGGTAAAAAGCCGGCCCCCAACCGACTTGTTGCGCCTTTGGCTTAAACGTGGGTGGGGGCGTATCTGTTTTGGTTGGTTTGGGTGGAGAGATGTCAGGGGGTAGTGTAGGCGTGCCGACAGGTTTAATTACAGGTATCTCAGGGTAGTTAGGGACAAGAGTGACTGTTGATCTTGGCGTAATGGAGGGGAGATCACTGCTAACAGTTGGAGTAGAACCCGACTCAAGACCCGGCATTGCATACAGGGCTATCCCGGCAAGCAGAAGTAAAAACCCTATGCCTACGGCCCACCTCTGTCGTCCCCGGTGAGGTGTTTCCATCTTCCCGGCAAATCTGGCGGCCAGGACTCTAAGTAGAAAGGCTATCCCCACCACCCCTAAGATGAGGGGCACTGGTGTGTTTTGTAATTCATCCAATGCCTCGATTAGGTCCTTCATTTAATCCTACTCCTTTCACCGGGTAAGCATTCGGTTATCAGCTACAATGAGCAGGCCCACTTTCTCGCCGGCCTTTCGGCTACTTGATGGCTGAACGCTTACTTCGTAATTTTATTATAGCAATATCCCCAGCTATTGTCAAGTTTCTGCAGAAGATGATCTTCCACTTACCGATTACCAACTCCCCCCAAATATTGAGAAGATACGTCCGTAGTGGAGCGTAGGGTATCAGTAGGGCAAACAGATAACTGACCAGGAACAACTAAACTTTTGGTTGCAAAAGAAGGATTTATATGGTAACATATTTTCAGGGAGTAAGTAATGACTCGGATCAAGATATGTGGGATTACTCGAACAGAAGATGCCTTAGCCGTGGTTGAAGCCGGGGCGGATGCCCTGGGTTTTATTTTTGCTAAGAGCCCAAGACGGATTGAACTATCTCAGGCAGTTAGAATTGCCGAGAAACTTCCCCCTTTAGTCAGCTTAGTGGGTGTCTTTCTTAATCAAGGGGCTCAAGAGATTCAGAAGGTCATTGCATCCTGTCCCCTCACGGCCCTTCAATTTCACGGGCAGGAGTCCCCTGAATTTTGCCGTTCATTTGGCTCTATTAAGACCATCAAAGCCATTCGGGTTAAAAATAAGACCAGTCTGGTCGATCTGGCGCGATATGAAGTTGATGCTTATCTTTTAGATACTTACGTTAAAGGTCAGCCAGGAGGAACAGGCAAGATTTTTAATTGGGACCTGGCGGCGGATGTTTCTTCTAAATATAGAATTATCCTCAGTGGCGGATTATCTTCAGATAATGTGGCCGAGGCGATAAGAAGGGTTCGTCCTTTTGGGGTTGACGTGGGAAGCGGGGTAGAGTCTCTTCCAGGCAAGAAAGACCATCAGAAAATTCGGAGATTTATTCGCCAGGTAAGGTCGTTGGAGCAGGCTGATTAGGAAAGCGAGTTCTCCCCTTGATGTTTGTTTTCCCTCAGTGGTGAAGAATGATTTTTTTGGGCGGCCCATGACCTGGATAGATAGGACAACTACTGGATGCGTCATTCTCATTGGAAGCGCGCATCTGATTTCTGGATGCGAACTTGACCCTTTACCTGTTCTAGCCAGCCTATCCGAACATCGTGCGTGTGTTCAAACTCTGGCACATAGGGCTTGACATCCAGCAGAGGCGTTCCGTTTAGCACGTCCAATCGGTCAACATAGATGAGGTTGCTTTCAAGGCGCACAAGTTCTACCAGGGACAGACCGACTGGATTGGGACGGCTGGGGGCGCGGGTGGCAAAGACGCCCCGTGGCTCTCTATCGAGGAAGGGGGTCACAATTAGGTTGGATTGGTGCACTTTGTGGAAGTGATACAGGAGGTAGATGTGAGAGAAGCCTTCCAAATCCTTCAGGCCATCCACGAAATCGGGAAAGATTTCGACGGAACCCGATCCGCTTACGTCACTCGTGGGCTGGATCGGCATATCTTCCAAGCTATTGAAGGAGCTATGGATGATGCCAATGGGCCGGTAAATGATTTCCATGTGCTTGCATACCCTTGCTTTAGTGATTGCCGTTGCCAGTAGTAAATCTTGAAGCTGATCTGATGGGATGGGCCGCCCAACAAGTTATTATCTGAACGGCTATTATAAATGATAGTATAAAGTTTTCACTTCGTCAAGAGAAAAAACTTGATGTGTGTCATTACAATCTCGATGTTAAAGTTTTTTTCGGCAAGGTTGGCATATTTCTTGCCATGAAAGGCACGGCGCTTTCTACCTTGAAAAGTCAAAGTTGAATTAGAACTTTCAAGGAAAAGATCCTGGATTTCAAAATAGCCCAGCCGTTCCGGTGGTGAATATGACCACGGATGAGACGCCTGGGCTACCTTAGGTTCATATCAGGAAAGAGAAGGACTTTTTGTCATCGAGCTATGACTTTTTGTATTTAACAGATGGATAATGGGATGTTATAATTAAGCGACTTTCAAAGTAGCCCAGCCGTCCCGGCTGTGAATATGACCACAGGCGAGACGCCTGGGCTACATTCAATACGGAATCCGCCATCCAATGAACCCTAAATTAGAGAAATTCATCCAGGAAGTGAAAGATAAAAACATTCACATAGCGGGCCTCTCCGGAAGTGAGGGGGCAGCCGTAGCCCAATTTCTGGTTAGATGCGGTGTGAACCAGGTTGTCGGCCACGACTTCCAGGCGAAGGAAACCTTCAAAAAGGGGTTCTACCAGGCGCATACCAGTCTTTCCCCTAAAGACCGTCAGCGTGCCTTTAAAGACCTGCTCAATCTCCCTATTACCATAAGATTCCAAGAGGAATATTTAAAAGATATCCTGGAAGCCGATCTTATCTTTACTGGCCAAAATTGGTTCAACTACCCGGCTAATTATCCCCATTTGTTGAAAGCCAAAGAAAAAGGACTTCCCTTTTCTAACATCACCCAACTCTATCTTCGACTTGCCCCTGGACCAGTCGTGGGAATTACCGGAACCAAAGGCAAGACCACCACCGGCAACCTCCTTCTTAAGATATTAAACAGCCGGACACCTGAGTCAAAGCAGGCTTCAAAAGCTTACCTCTCCGGAAATGACAGAACCAGGCCACAGATATTAAATGTCTTAGGAGAAATGAAAACAGACGACATCCTTATCCTGGAGATATCCAACCGTCAGTTGACTGATCTGGGGCGCTCTCCCCATATTGGGGTTCTGACCAATATATCGGCTGACCATATCGAGGAGCATGGGTCTTTCGATGCCTACAGGCGAGTAAAGGGGTCTCTTTTTTCCCACCAGACCAGGAAAGACTGGGCAGTTATTAACTATGATGACCCCTTTGCCAGGGAGATTGGGAGCCGCTTATCCTCAAAGGTCTTCCCTTATTCCCGACAATTTAGATTTACCGACCGGGGGGTTTTCATTGAAGAAGACCACCCAAAACTCGGCACCCCACTTGAAACTCGAAGAGGAAAAGTAGTGGCTGTCAGGGATGGCGCTTCAGAAGTCCTTTTCGAGGCTAATGACCTAAGGCTCATTGGGGGACATAACCTGGAAAATGCCCTGGCGGCTGCCTCTGCCGCTAAACTGCTTGGAGTGGAGGTTGAGGCAATAAAAGCCGGGATAAAGACCTTTCAGGGAGTAAAAGGCCGGCTGGAGTTTGTCCGGGAAGTGGCTGGGGTGAGATATTACAACGACATGAGCAGCACCACCCCTGCTTCAACTATGGCTGCCCTGAAGGCCCTCTCTGGCGAGCCTATTATTCTGATTGCAGGCGGAGATGAAAAAGGGGGGAACTATGCCGAATTAGCTCGGGTAATTAAGGAAAAGGTGAAGAGGGTTGTTTTCCTCCCTGGCACGGCTACCGACCGACTGAAGATTTATCTGTCTGATTTCGGTTATCTCGAGGCTTCTGATCTTTCCACGGCCGTAAAGTACACCCTTGATATGGCGGTTTTAGGAGATACCGTTCTTCTTTCGCCGGCCGGAGCGCGCTTCGCCAGCCAATATGTAACCGACAAGGAAGGTTTTAGCCGGTTGATTAGAAAGATAGCCAATAGGTAACATGCTGAAGTTATTCAAATTCGGATCGGGATTAAAAAACAAGGTGGTTATTATTACCGGCGCGGGGCGAGGCATAGGTAAGGCAGCCGCTTTGTTATTTGCAGAGCACCACGCCAGAGTTGTTATTGTCTCCAGGACAGAAAAAGAGATTTTACAGGTGACTAACCAGATTGAAGAGATGGGGAAAGAAGCCCTGCCTGTTCCAGCCGATGTTTCGGCCCAGGCTGAGGTGAGCCGAATAATCGAGAAAACTATGGACCGCTTCGGCCGGATTGATGTCCTGATCAATAACGCCGGGGTTGGTCTTTATAAGTCAGTAATAGAAACAAGTCTTGAAGATTGGGATAATATGATGGCCGTTAACTTGAGGGGAGTTTTTTTGTGCAGTAAGGCCGTGCTGCCCATTATGTTAAACCAAGGGACAGGAACAATTATCAATATATCTTCAGGAGCCGGCAGGACCGGCTATCCTAACTTAGCGGCTTATTGTACCACCAAATTCGGTGTGCTTGGGTTTACCCAATCACTGGCTAAAGAAGTGGCCCCCCAGGGGGTGAAAGTCTTTGCTGTCTGTCCTGGCGCCACTAATACCAGGATGTATCAGGATATATTTGGCACTACGGCCAACACCCTCCCACCGGAGAAGATCGCCCAAAAGATCGTTGAGGTGGTCGATGGAAAGATCCGGCTGCAGCCTGGAGGGGTGGTTGAGGTTTATAGGTAGGCCTTGTTCATCGTTTGGGCCGCTCATAACTTAATCGCGAATCGCGAATTGCGAATTGAAAAATAGATTCGCGATTCGCAATTCGAGATTAACGATTCAATAATAGATTCGCGATTCGCAATTCGAGATTAATGATTCAATAATAAGTTGTAACCGTTCAGCCACTGATTGACACGGATTAGCACGGATAAAATAAAATTGAGTTGTAACCCAAGTTTGACAGATAGAAATCGCAACCCATTGGAAAATAATAACTTCATTTTTTTAAAGAAAGATGTAGTGATGAAATTTGGTTTTTGTAACCATAATAATAACATTGAATTACAAGAACGAGAAAACCAACTGTCAAACTTGAGTTGTAAGTGTTCAGCCACAAAGACACTAAGACACAATGTAGGGGCGAATAATTATTTGCCCCTACATTAGGTCGTAATCCCGTGCTCATCTGAATAGTTCAATAGAACAGTAGCGGAGTAGTTAAAGACTTTCCCGAAGGTTCCAGAACTGCTGCTCTACTGCTCTCTAAGATACATACTTTAATAATTTCCCCTTCGTGTCTTCGTGCCTTGGTGGCTGAACGGTTACAAAATAGATTCGCGATTCGCAATTCGAGATTAACGATTCTGTAAGGTGGTTGACTCATTTTACCTCAGATAAAAAGGGGTTGAAATACCCATGTCTTACTTCGGGGAAGTGTTTTTTTAGATAAGATATTTCCTCTTTGATGCCCAGAAATTTCCCCTCAGGCAGGTGGTTAATATTCAGCATCTTCAGATATAATAAGGGATCATAATTCAAGTTGCGCCATTGGATCATATCCAGCTTAGTCTCTTGGATAAACCTTCCGAGGGCATCAAATTCAGCCTGAGTATCGGTAAAACCGGGCGCAACTAAGTAATTTATTGAGACAAACTTCCCGGCCTCCTTCATTATCTTAATGGATTCAACTACATCAGCAAAATTGTAGCCTATGGGCCGATAGTAGAGATTATAGAAAGGCTCTCTTAGACTGTTTAGGCTCACCCGGATGCTGTTAAGCCCTGCTTGACAGAGCCGGCGGATTACCTCGGGTCTGCTGGCGTTGGTATTCAGGTTAATAGTTCCTTTTCCGGTCACGACTCTTATCTTTTGGACCGCTTCGACCAGGACGTCTCCCGCCAGGAGTGGCTCTCCTTCACATCCTTGGCCAAAGCTGACCACCGGCCTTTTGGCTCTTTTAATATGATGCAGGGCCACTTCGGCCAATTCAAGAGGAGTCGGAACAAACTTTATTCTGGGTTGAACCGCAGGAAAATCCGGCGGCTGGCCGGTGGAGATACATCCGATACATGCGGCATTACACCTGGGGGAGGAAGGAAGAGGCGCTTCATATCTTTCCAGGAAAAAGTTTTTGGCCGCCGGACAACCATAAAGAGAGGCGCATTTCTCAAGATGCCTTATCAGTCTGTTTTTTGGATAAAACTGGGTTATCTTTTTTATATTCCCCCTAAGTTTATTGGTATCCATCAGCCGGAGGTCCTGGCGTCTCTCTCGATCGACTCTTAACGCCGAGGTGTAAAATTTGCCTTTGTACCAACACACGGCGGCATAAGAAAAGAGCGGCAGGGCAGGCGCCTTTTCTTTCTGAAGATAGGCGGCATTATATGTTACTGTATACCCGGGAGAGACAAAGGCAGCCATCGCGTAACATGGTTCTCTGGATTTTTTAAAGGGGTTGTCTTTAAAGGGAATAAACGTGCCGGTGATTTTGTCAAAACCACCAGGAATTCTTTCTTTTAGAATAAAGATTTCACTGGCGTAAGGGAGGGGTATGAGGTCTTCTTTATTCAGAGGGCAAAAATGTCCGGCCTTCATACCGGCGGCCTGAACCCCATCAACATCAAATATGTTTCCCTTTTCATCGGAAATAACTGCTTTTGGATAAGACATAACGCCACCTCCTGCCGCAGCCAAACAATCCTCGATCCTCGATGCTCGATCCTGGATGCTCGATCCTCGATCCTCGATGCTCGATCCTCGAGGCTCGAGGCTCGAGGATCGAGCATCGATGCCCGGTCCTTGAGGCTCGAGCATCGAGCATCCAGCATCCAGCATCCAGCATCCAGTGTGGCGAGGTAATACTATAAATATCACATCTGGCCATCTATGTCAAATCAAAGTTGGGATCTTCTCCAGAGAATATTTGGTTACTATGTCTCGATATTCAAGGTTTTCTTATAAACCGCTAAAGCGGTTACTTTGGTTTATTAGTGTCCCCCAATTCACCCCGATAAATCGGGGTGCTATTCTCAGGCTTATTGAGTTTAGCACCCTGATTTATCAGGGTGTTACGGATAGGATAACATCCAGAATCATAACCGCTTTAGCGGTTTCAACCCCTAAAAATCTGATTGCGCAGGTCGAAAAAACTTGAACATCGAGTATGTCTATATAATATTAGGGCCGTACCGCAAAACTCGCCCAGACACCAGACTACTAGGGGGTAGCCAATAATCAGTTGTTACCGATTACCGATAACTGATCACTGATCACCGATTACCGATTTCGGGACTCAAGTAAAATGAGGATAATAGCCGGATCAAACCGCTGTAAAAAAATAGCCGGGCCCAAAAGCCGGAAGACAAGACCACCCCTGAGCCGGGTGAGAAAAGCCTTCTTTGACATCCTTCAGGCCAGAATAAAGGGAGCGGTTATGCTTGATCTTTTCGCCGGCACAGGAAGCTATACCCTTGAGGCCCTCAGCCGGGGGGCCAAAGAGGCTGATCTAGTAGAAATAGATCAGCCGGCCATAAAAACTATCAAAGAGAATCTTAAGCGAATCGGTCTTGAGGAAAGGAGTAGGATTTATCCAGGTGATGTCCTTAAGGTGGTGGAGCAGTTATCAGAAGAAGGCAAGCGTTACGACCTTATCATTGTTGCCCCGCCTTATTTCAAAGACCTGGCCAACCTCACTCTTAACGCCTTAGCTCACCTCGATCTCTTAAATAAAGACGGCTCCATAATGGTTCAACATCACAAAAAGGAGAGAATAATTCCTCAGACAGATAAGTTTGTCCTAATAAAGGCGTACGGATACGGCGACACATATCTGTCTTTATTTCGCTGTAACTGCTCAAAACTAAGTTCAGCCGACCGCTTCGCGGTCGGCTGAACGGCGCGGCGGGCTTCGCCCGCTTGTTCGGCCTCGCCCGCGACCCACCCCGCCCCCCC
>JBFMHI010000073.1 GCA_040753085.1 bacterium
CCCAGTACTACGGTGGATGGCGGCCTGTACCTAAGGCACTCCCTGGAAACGGGGAGCAAACAGATTGCAGGACACCTAAGGCTATTGGAGAGGGTAACTCGCCAGTTCTCTACTCTACCCTATATTCCTATATTCCCAGGAGGAAAACAACCTTGGAAAAAAGAATCCTCCAGGTAGGCCACAGCCCGGATGCAGATGATGCCTTTATGTTTTATGGTCTTTCGTGCCATGCTGTGACCATTAGGGGGATGGAGATCCGGCACGTTATGGAGGACATCCAGAGACTAAATGAGCGGGCTTTAAAAGGCGAATTAGAGGTCACGGCCATTTCTGCTTACGCCTACCCCTATGTGGCTGATCGTTATTGGATTATGAAAACAGGTTCCAGTATGGGAGAAGGCTATGGTCCCATACTGGTATCTAAAAAGTTTCAGGAGATAGCTCAACTTAAAGGTCGTAAGGTGGCTACCCCAGGCCCTCTTACCACGGCCAGACTCCTATTTCACCTGTATTTGGAAGAGGCCGCCCCGGTAGATATCCCTTTTGATCAAATCGTGGAGGCGGTTCTTTCCGAAGAGGTGGACGCGGGGATACTGATCCATGAAGGGCAGCTCACCTTTGACCGTTCAGGGCTTCACCAGATAATTGATTTTGGTCGGATATGGACGGAAGAGACCAATCTTCCCCTTCCCCTGGGCCTGGATGTAGTTCGAAAAGACCTGGGAGAAGCCTCAGCTAAGGAAATTTCCCTGGGGCTGCAGGCGAGCATTCGTTACGGATACGAACACCAGGATAAGGCCATTCCTTATGCCTTGCAATTTGGCCGGGGACTGGATGCAGAAACCGGCGCCCGGTTCGTGAAAATGTATGTAAACGATCTCACCGTAGATATGGGTGAACGTGGGAAAGAGGCCTTGACCCTTCTTTTCCGAAGAGCCTACGAAAAGAGACTCATCGAGAAGAGACCGGAAGTGGTGTGTATTTAGCAGTTCGTAGCTACTTGGGCATCCAGTCATCGGTGATCTTAAAGGAGGGATGCATTGCTTATTTTTCCGGTTACACCGGCCAAGCAAAAAGAGCTTCAAGAACGAATGAAGAACCTGGGGGTCAGCGAGGAAGACCTGGAGGAAGGATTTATCCGGGCTTCGGGCCAGGGAGGCCAGAAGGTCAACAAGAGTTCTTCTTGTGTCTATCTTTGTCATAAGCCCACCGGCCTGGGCGTGAAATGCCAGCAAGGACGTTCCCAGATATTGAATCGATTTTATGCCCGAAGGAGGCTCCTGGATGAAATCGAGCGTCTGCAGGGAGGAATCATTGAGGCAGAACAGAAGCAGATACAGAGGATTCGAAGGCAGAAGCAGAAAAGAAAACGTCGGGCCAGAGAAAAGAGATGGGGCGAGAAGGAGGATTTCAGAATTAGCGGTAGTCTCCAAACAGGACAAATCGGGCCCAGTCTTTGGGATGGGGATATTCCCGAAGGGTAGATAGTTGGGCTTGCCTCAGGGCTTCGGCTTTAGACATATCCTTCAGGTGGCGATAGAACTTCATCATCAGAAGAGTGGTCCCCGCCTCTGAATCCCAGAGAGTGATCATAACCGAAGGAGCGCCAGCATAAAGCAGGGAATTAGTTAGGGCTGGAATTTGTCCGGTGACCAATCCACTGGCCCCAGGGTTTCCCCTGGTCAGGGTAAGCAGTTTAAGATTATCCAGATCGAAGCCGAAGAATTCGGATAACCTCAAAGGCTCTTCTTTCTGATTCAAGACTAAACCAGTATAGAGCCGGTTTTGAAGATTGAATCTGACTGGCACGGCTAAATGCAGGAAAGAGGTATTAGCCAGGCTGGGTTCAAGCATTTCCCGGCCGGCTTGGTGAAGGGCCGTAGAATTCCGGCCTTCAATAGAAGAGACCGTCTCCACTTCTCTATCCGTAGATTTTGAATCAGGACCCGACAGAGCCGTTATCTGTCCTATATCCCTTTTAAACAGCCGGTTGAGAAAAGCCATAATCCCACCTTTTTGCTTTTTATCGAAGGACCTCTTAAAAAGGGATGACGACGGGGCATAAGAGACCTGATAATCTTCGATGAGATAGCGTCCCTCCTGGTTAAGAAGGGCAAAGGGGAGATAGTCAAGGGGACCATCGGGGATAAAGCAGAGATGCTTTATCCCTTCCAGATTTGGCTTAAGGGGATCAATAAGGTCACAATAAAGTTGTTGCCCGATTTCTTCTGTCTGGTACTCATCTATTACCGTTGTTCGCAGCCTATTAATTCTGGCTGCAAGCGTCTGGCCTGAAACAGGCAAGCTCACGGCCACCAGTCTGTCCGGTCTGATTAGCCAGACCAGGATGGCCTCTTTGGCTACAAAATATTCAATAAGGGCGGTATGCTTATCAAGAGCCTGCTGAATATCTTTAATGGTAGTCGGCTTAATGCTTACCAGGGGCAAAAGTTCAGGGCTTTCCATTTGAATCCTGGTAATGACCTCGGCCCGATCATTCCAGGCCAGGGCTAATTCTTCACTTAGGGTGTTGATAAGATCTTTGTTGTGTTGAGCTTTTGGTTTGGCCTTCTGAGCGGAAAGCTGTTTTACCAGATAGCCTATCCGGGCGACCAATGCCTTCTCTTTTCTAATAAGTTCATTATCTGAATTACATTGAGCCTGATTAAAGACCTCCAGCCATTTCCTGGCTTTGGCCCGCTCAAGAAAGTCAAATGCCTCAGCCGGCCGTCCCATTTCCAGAAGAAGTAAGATCATCTCCCCGTAAGGATCAGTCCGCCCGCCAATAATAGAGCCCTCTGCCTCTTGATCTTCCTCCTTAAGCATGGATTCTGCCGCCTCAATAGAGAGTTTAAATGAAGAATACGCCTGGTCATATTCCCCTTCCCGCCAATAGATCTCACCTTTCTGATAATGGGCGGTTTTAATTATCCCGGGCGCAAAGAGGGAAGAAGCCAGCCTCAAAGTCTTCTCCAGACAGCTCAATGCCTCAGGATACATCTCCAATGTCTGATAGATAAGCGCCCGGTTGCTCAGGGTGCTCGCCTGACCACTCTCATTTCCGGCCTCCTGATCAAGTTCCAGGGACCGGTCCTGGCATTTAAAGGCATTTTGATAATCATTCAGAAAGGTATAAACCGTTCCCAGGTTAGAGAGGGTAGCGGCTTCTTGAGCAGGTTTTCCAAGTCGGTGGTCTATTTCCAGGGCTTGTTCATGATAAGCCACCGCCTCTTTTAGATGGCCGGCCAGGGCAGAAATCATCCCCAGTGAAGAAAGCTCAGCCGAAACTGCGGCTTCATCGCCTGTTTTCTCTTTGAGACGCAGGGCAGCCAGGCTGTATTCTGTGGCCTTTTCAAGCTGCCTAAAAGAAAAGCACAGATCCCGCAAATCTTCCAGGGTCTGGATGGCCTTGGCGGCAGCTCCGGATCGCTGCTTGATCTTAAGGGACCTTTCCCCGCATTTTAACGCCTCCGTCAATTCTCCTCTGGCTTTGTAAATATACAGAAGGGTATCAAGACAATCAACTACTTGCCGCTTATCTCCCATCTCAGAGAATACATCAGCCGCTTCCCATTGGTAAGTGGCGGCCCTGTCCAGATCACCCGCCAGATAATAGGCATAACCTATCCTCCCTAAGGCTTCTCCAATGGCCGGTTTATTTTGGGCCGCCTTAGCCTGAACCAGAACCCGCTCCAGATAGATCAGTGATTTGTTCATCTCTCCCAGTTCCTGATAGACAGCTGCTAAATTGATCCATGTTCCCCTTAGGTGGTAAGCCCGTCCGAGGGTCTCATAAATCCCGGCTGCTTCCTCCCAGTCAGCGATAGCCTCTGAGTATTGGAAGCGCTGATAGTGATCCATGCCGGAATGGAATAACTGATGAGCCTCTTGGAGCCGTGTCTCCTCAGCCCGAAGAGGCGAAAAAAAGGATAATAGTAAAAAAATAGTTATCAGAAGTCTCATTATAGTATTACGGCGCAACACTCGATGCTCGATGCTCGATACTTGATACTGGATTCTTCACCAGCATCGATCATCGAGCTTCGAGGATTGAGCATCGAGCATTGAGGATCGAGCTTCAAGCATCGAGCATCAAGGATCGAGCATCCAGCATCGAGGATCGAGCTTCGAGCATCGAGCATTAAAAAGGGATATGATCCTCTTATGGGATCACATCCCCTTTTTTTCTCCTTCAAAAAAGGTCAGGCAGATTTTACTCTTCAGGATAAGCACACTTCATAATAGGGACATTCTCCGTATTCCTTCAAAAAAGGTTAGTCAGATCTTACTCTTCAGGACCGACAATAGCATCTGAAGGACAGACTTCGGCACAGCTACCGCAATCAGTGCAGGCTTCGGGATCAATAGAGTATTTCTCTTCGCCCTCTTTAATAGCGCCTGCCGGACACACATCCATACATACCCCACAAAGAACACACTCATCAGTAATCTTATAGGCCACTTACTTACTTCACCTCCTTTGTAATTATTAATTATTAACGCTCTCGGATAAAATTGAGCGTTGATTTTATTAGCCTTTCCAGCTAACTATTTTCGTAACCGTTCAGCCACTGATTGATACGGATTAGCACGGATAAATAATAGAGGACAGAAGGCGGAGTTGTAGGGACAGAACTTGTCCCTGTCCGTTCCATAGGCTGACAACCACAAGGGTTGTCCCTACAACCTAATCACGGACACGACTCCCGGACACGGTTCACGGAAATCCGTGTTTCATCCGTGTCCATCCGTGGCTGAACGGTCACAGCCGTCTTTATGCTGACGCCCAACGCCACTGTTCATCCGCAAGGAATAGCAGCTCGGGCGTGCTATTCTTTGCCGAGTGGAGCAATTTGTTCGAAAGTCTTCAAGGATTCCAATACCTCTGCGTCGGCTAAATCTTTGGTTCTTCCCACCGCCCTTTTGTTACGAATTAGATCGTCGATCGACGGAATATGCACTTCGATTCCCTCGATGTTCACAGACAGTGACCGTCCATACGTCTCCTCAAACTGAAGTCCGGAGGCCGCAGTGATGATGTCGATTCGCCTTGGGGCAACGCCGATCTGAAAGACGATCCCGTCCTTTTGAAGATCTTCCTTGGTCAGAGTGTGAAGCGGAGCGCCAAAACGTCGCAAGGCCCGCAGGACGGCATCAGCGTTCTGAGGGGATGGCATGACCCAAATATCGATATCCATGGTAGCCCGGGGATAACCGTGGGCTGCCAGCGCATAGGCACCGACGAGAAGGAATTTAACCTTCTCGTCGGACAAGGCGTGTAACATATCTCTGTAGTCTTCGTTCAGCATCGTGCTTTTTGCTCAAGGAGGCGATCTCTTGGGTCAGCGGCCAGACGAGACTAATGCGCTCGGCTGGCGTGCCAGGAACGAAGTCGTCGTTCCGACGGTCCGACATTTGGTATATGGCTGTGTGCTTTCTTTTCATGCTCTCGTGAAAGGCCTTTAAACAGTCGTCAGCCTTCAGCCTATCTACCTGAATAGGGTTGCGGGATGATTGAACTTCAGCCTTCAGTCTTCAGTCTTCAGCCTATCCACCTGAGTAGTTACGATAATTGTTAATTGGTTGGTAGATACAGTTAGGTTCCTCCTCCAGGTAGTCTCCGGTTTCGGCATAGGCCCTGGCCCGGCATCCGCCGCAGACAGCTAAATATTGACATCGACCACATTTGCCTTTGTAGGCGGCCGGGTTTCTTAATTCATTAAATATAGTTGAGCCTTCCCATATTTCCTGGAAGGTTTTCTCTCTTATATTTCCGCCTTCAATCTCCAAATAGCCGCACGGTGAGACAATCCCCCTATGGGAGATAAAACAAAAAGACGTAGCGGCTAAACACCCCCGGGAAAGGGTTGACCACCCCCCGGCCGACAACCCTCCCGGATGACCTTCGCCTGGTTTATGCCGGGCAGGGTGACCTCCCTGGATCTTTCCGCCGCGTTGCCGAATGATCCTGAAATAATGGGGGGCGCATATTGCCCTGGTTGGGATAAGAAGTCTCTTTCCTTCTTCGTAGAACCGGATCAGGATGTCTTCGTATTCCTGACCGGTCAATTCTTCACCCTTAAGCCCTTCTCCCCGGCCGGTCGGGACAAGAAAAAAGGCATGGCAGGCGGCCGCACCTAATTCCACGGCCAGATTCATTATGGCCTCTATCTGGTCACAATTCCGCCTGGTAATAGTCGTATTTATCTGGAATGGCAAGCCTACTGATCTGGCCGCCCTTATTCCGGCCAGGACCCCTTCAAAGGCGCCTGGCACCCCCCTTAATCGGTCGTGAGACTCAGCCTCCGGGCCGTCAAGGCTGATGGATATTCGGGGGATACCTATCTTAAGGAGCTTTTTAGCCACCTCCCTGGTCAGGAGCAGTCCGTTAGGGGCCATGACGACCTTAAGCCCCTTTTCTATTCCATAGGCCGCCAAGTCAAATATATCCTCTCGCAAGAGGGGTTCACCGCCGGTGAGGATCAAGGTCGGTCGGCCAACCTCCCTGATCTGATCAATCATAGTTAGGGCTTCGGAAGTGGAGAGTTCCCCTTCATAAGGCTTATCCCTTGCCCCTGCCCGGCAGTGCAGACAGGAAAGATTGCAACGCCTGGTTGTTTCCCAGGCCACCAATCTTAATTTTTGAGTTTCGAGTTTCACCTTTATTCTCGTAAGCGTTCAGCCCCTAAGGCACAAACTCGATGCTCGATCCTCGATCCTCGAGGCTCCATTCAGCATCGAGCATCCAACATCGAGCATCCAACATCGAGCATCCAGCATCCAGCGTCGAAGATCGAGCATCGAAGATCGAGCATCGAGCATCCAGCATCATGTGATGAACGGTTACCTCCGAGAATATTACCTGGTTGACTAAAGACACAGCCACAGTAGCTTTGGCGATAGAGCTTCAATTCTCGGCTCAGGCGGCAACTGATCTTAAAGCCGTCCTTCTTTTTGAAGTCAGCCTGGTAGAACCGGAGACCGAACTGTTCAGCTACTTCTTGGCCCATAGGATTTATCACCTCAGCCCGCTTGTGGGGACTAATGGTCAGAGTAGTGGCCAGCCAATCGCCGCCCTTTTCTTTAGCCAACTTAGCGGCCTCCTCTAACCTGAATCGGTAACACACCTGGCATCTGGCCCCGCCTTCCGGCTCAGCTTCAAGTCCCTTGACTGCTTCAAGCCAGCGCTCCGGATCGTATTTACCCCCCGCCAGCTCAAAACTTACTTGAAGCGCCTGGGTTAGCTTCTCCATCGCCTCCCAGCGAAGATCATATTCTTCTTTAGGATGAATATTAGGGTTATAAAAATAAGCCCCTATCTCAAATTCCTGGCTTAGCTGTCCTATCACATAGGCGGCACACGGCGCACAACAAACATGCAGCAGTAGTTTAGGTCTCACCAAGCACCCTACACTCCATCAGTGAATTAGTCTCTTTCGAGTCGGCATTTCTCAACGATCTTGAGGGCCAGCGACTTAAAATCTTGATAACATGTCTGAACCAATGACAGATGGCTGCCAATGGCTCCATCAGCGGGTTTGAGATCAAACATAGGCTTGCGGGCATCCTGGGCCATCGGCATCAGACTCCGAAAATTACGGAGGCTGGCCAGACAATGCGGATCATTTTCTGCCGGAGATTCCCCTGAATCTTTCCCAAGAACGGCCTCCTGGTACACCACAGGTATTCGCTGCAACCACCGGTCAAAGGCACGAACAGGCCGATCCAGACGAACAGCGTGTTGCAGAATCACATAGCCAACCGGTGACATATCCCCTTTCGGCATAGAAAAATCTTTTGGAGAAGCAAGCTGGTTCACCATTTTATGCCACTGTTCACGCCATGCTCGAATGGTCGGCCCAAGATTACGGAGTCCCTGCAGGGAGAACAGGTCAGCGGCCAAAGGAATTACTAAATAGTCAGCGGCCAGAAGGGCCGAACGATTTATCGCTCCCAGGTTAGGTCCCACATCAACTAAAGCCACAGAAGCTTCGGCCTTGGCAGTTCCATTGGCGATCAACCGGTGGAATGCCGTGGTAGCCCGCAAAGCAGCTTTATCATCATTGTATCCCCGCGGCCAACTATCAGAAAGTTTATCTTCAAATCTACTAAGTCCCAAATCACCTGCTATTAGCCACAAATAATCCGCTATCTGATGCAAATACGGAGATTGTATATCACCCGTGCCGTCCAGTATCGGCTGGACACAAGCCAGAACAGTCTTTTTACTATTATCCTCCCATAGTTCTTCCAGACGGCTTTCTTCAAAAAAGGCCGAGGTCAGATTAGCCTGGGGGTCAAGGTCAACGGCCAGGGCAGCATATTCCAGGCGTGAAAGCATATTGGCCAGATGATAAACCAGCGTGGTTTTGCCTACACCCCCCTTGTTATTGAAAAAGGCGATTGTTTTCATACCTGGCTCCTGATGGTAACCAGAACATAGGTTGGCTCAAAGATAAATTCCGGCACAGGATTGTTATTTTCTGCCAAGGCCTTGCGGGCCAGGCGAATACCTATCCCAAAACGCTCCACATAACCCAAAGCCTTCATAGCCTCTGCCACCATTGGGTTACGATAGTCGGTCATACGGTCAAAATTATCCTTCGTCACCTGACCAAACAGCCCACCCGGGTTCTGGATCTCCACCCGATCAGTAAACCAGTTAATCCGTACCGGTGAATTTGTGCCTTCATAAGTCCGGTGCATGATAGCATTCATGATAATTTGTCTTAAGGCCTCTCTGGGATAATCCGGCTGTTCATTATATCTTAGCCCCAGCCCTGGCGTAACCCGATGTTGAATATGAAGTGGGATCAAATTGTCAACCTGCTGCAATTGGGTAATAAGGTTGCCGGAAATTATCTTTTCTGCCTTGATTGGATCGGTCAAGTCCCGGCCGTCAAATCGGACAAATTGAAGGTAAGCCCCGGGAAGCCATGTTTGGGGATTCGTGCCTAACACCAGAATTCCGGCTACGGTAGGAGCGGCCAGGTCCGGCGTCAGAAATCTAAGCGAGGCCATTTGCTCTTCGGTCTTTCGCTGATTTTCCGATAATACCTCCGGGGCAACCGCCGAAGGCAAGTAAGTGCTCCGGAAAAGGTTCATATCCAGATCAGTCAGGGTAGTCTTAGGAACCGGCTGTTGATCAAATGGCAGATTGCCTGTACGACGACGTTCTGTAAGTCGTCTTTCCTCTTCCAGGGTAGCTTGAGCCCGGCGAGGTCCAACCCGAATCCAAACACGGCCATTATATCGCACAGGCGGTGAATCTGATGGTTGAACTTCAACTACTGCCACCGGTGTTCCTTTCAGAACTGCCTTTTGAACCGTCATAGAAGGAAACGGTTGAATGTTGCCATCCGACCGCATATCAGCCAGGGTGCACAACAACTCATCAGTGATAGGAAGACCCGTAGGCACCCCCTGGTCATTAACCCCAATAAAGATATATCCCGGCTGACCATATCCTGGCAAATCGTTGGCAAAGGCACAAATAGCCTGTCGAATCTTGCCTGAATCAGTCAGCGATTCCTTGCGTTCAGTTCGGTCAGATTCAATGTCTTTTATAAGTTGTTCTAATTCGTGGAGGTTCATAGTCAACATTTCTCAATCTTCACCGCGCACACCTTAAGCTCCGGAATCTTGGCCACCGGATCCAGGACAGGATTGGTCAGGACATTAGCCGCGGCTTCAGCAAAATGGAAGGGCATAAAGACCGCGCCTTGGGGAGGAATATCCGTCACCATGGCCTTGACATCAATCTGGCCACGACGTGAGCTTACCTTGACAAATTGACCGTCCTCGATAGAAAGGTTCGCCGCGTCAGCCGGGTTTATTTCAATATACCCTTCCGGAACGATTTCATCCAGTCCCTTAGACCTTCGGCTCATAGAACCGGTATGATAATGGTAAAGCATCCGGCCGGTCGTCAGGATAAAAGGATACTCTTCATCAGGCAGCTCTGCCGGCTCCTTAAATTCAATGGCGCTGAAGAGTCCCCGCCCCCTGGTGAATCTTTCGGCATGGAGATAAGGGGTGCCCGGATGCGTTGAAGTCGGGCAGGGCCACGACAGTCCCCCTTCTTTTTCTAATCTGAGATGAGAAATGCCGCCATAGCTGGGCGTCAATTTGGCTATTTCTCTCATAATCAGAGCGGGAATGTGGTAGGCTATACTATATCCTTTAGCCGTCTTAACGGCCGACCGAGCCGGCATTTCATCCGGAACGTGAAAAACCATCTTATAGCCCATTCGCCTGGCCAGCTCAGTGATGATCCGCCAATCTTCTCTGCTCTCGCCTACTGGAGGAAAGGCCTTTCGCACTAATTGGACCCTTCGCTCAGTATTGGTGAAGGTCCCGTCCTTTTCTGCAAATGAAGTGGAGGGAAGAACCACATCGGCCAGGGCCGCCGTCTCGGTCAGGAATATGTCCTGGCAGACCAGGAAATCAAAAGACTGGAGGGCCTCTTTGACGTGATTTATATCCGGATCAGCCAGCATCGGGTTTTCACCCATAATATAGAGGGCCTTAAGCTGGCCGTCTCCGGCTGCATTTATCATCTCGGTCAGGGTTAAGCCCGGCTTAGCTGAGAGCTTCACGCCCCAGGCCTTCTCGAATTTAGTCCGGGCAGCCTCATCAGTCACCTTCTGATAGCCGGGGTAGACATCGGGCAGCCCGCCCATATCACAGGCCCCTTGGACATTATTCTGTCCCCGCAAGGGATTAACACCAGCCGAAGGCTTACCCACGTTGCCGGTCAACATAGCCAGGTTGGCGCAGCAAAGGACATTATCGGTCCCGTGGCTATGCTGGGTAATACCCATCGAATAAATAATGTTGGCCGCATTGGCAGTGGCGTAGATCCTGGCGGCCTCTCTCAGTTCATCCGCTGGGATGCCAGTGATGGACTCGACATACTCAGGCGTATACTTGGCCACTGTCTCAGCCATGGCCTCAAGATTCTCACACCGCTCCCGGATAAAATCTTTATCATGAAGATCTTCGGCAATAATCACATTCATTAGGCCGTTCAACCAGGCCACATCAGTCCCTGGTCTTTGCCTCAGATGCAGATGGGCCCAATCAGCCAACTCAATAGACCTGGGATCAAAGAGCAAGAGCTTGGCCCCCCGGTTAACGGCCTCCTTGATCTTTAAGGCAATAACCGGGTGGTTTTCAGTGGTATTAGAGCCGGTTACCAGGATGCAGTCAGCCCCGGCAATTTCGGCAATGGAATTAGTCATGGCCCCACTGCCAAAGGCCGTGGCCAGACCGGCTACGGTAGAGGCGTGACAAAGCCGGGCACAGTGGTCAACATTGTTGGTGCCCACGGCAGCCCGAATGAATTTCTGAAAGATGTAATTATCTTCATTGGTGCACTTGGCGGAACATAGCCCCCCGATTGAATCCGGCCCATATTTCTCTTTTATCTCGCCTAATCTCTTAGCCACCAGGTCTATGGCCTCATCCCAACTGGCCTCTTGCAGCTTACCGCCTTTTCTGACCAGGGGTATCTTAAGCCTGTCTTCCCGATTGACAAAATCAAGGCCGAATTTCCCCTTCACACAAAGCCGTCCTTGATTGACCGGGGCATCCCAGGCAGGGGTAACCTTGATAATCCGGTTATCTTTGATATTGAGATCAAACTGACACCCGGTGCCGCAGTAAGGGCAAGTGGTCGTCACCTTAGAAAATTCCCACGACTGGCCCTTAAATTTGGCCTCTTTTTCAGTCAAAGCCCCCACTGGACAGACGCTGACACATTGGCCGCAAAAGACACAATTAGACGCCTGCATTGGACGGTCAAAATAGGTGGCAATCCTGGAACCAAAGCCACGATCAGCGAAATCCACCACATGGTTCCCCTGAACCGTCTCGCAAATAACCACACATCGCCCGCAGAGGATACATTTACTGTAATCCCTTTCAATAAAAGGATTGCTTGAATCTATTGGATAGGCATGTCTTTCTCCTTTAAAGCTGGTAGACCTGACGCCCAATTGGTAGGCATAATTCTGAAGCTTACAGTCCCCGTTCTTTTCGCAGGTCAGACAATCTTCCGGATGGTCGGAAAGAAGGAGATCAATAACCGCTCTTCTGGCATTTAAAACCCGCTCACTATCAGTCCTTACCTTCATTCCAGGGCTTACCGGACAGACACAGGAGGCGATTAAAGACCTGGCCCCTTCTACTTCTACTAGACAGATACGACAGGCCCCGGTCGGCAAAAGATGTTTATGATAGCAAAGATGGGGAATCTTGATGCCTAATGATTTCGCGGCCCGAAATATAGTCGTTCCCTCGCCGACTTCTACGGTCTGTCCATCTATAGTTAATTCAACCATTATATGTTGCTCCTTTCTTTGTGGACTTTGTGGACTATGTGGACTTTGTGGACGGTGTGGACGCCGGATTAGGCCTGGTGAATTCTATCCCAACTGATCCAAACGATGAACAATACCTACTTCCCTCATTGCTCCCGTCTACTTCAATGACTTTGCCGTCATCCTCAAAGTCCTCGAAACCGGGTCGACGGCAATCCCTTCATTCCTCATTGCTCCGGTCTACTTCAATGACTTTGCCGTCATCCTCCTTAAAGTCCTCGAAACCGGGTCGACGGCAATCCCTTCATTCCTCATTGCTCCGGTCTACTTCAATGACTTTGCCGTCATCCTCCTTAAAGTCCTCGAAACCGGGTCGACGGCAATCCCTTC
>JBFMHI010000074.1:0-8003 GCA_040753085.1 bacterium
TCCTTCGTGTCCTTGGTGTCCTTCGTGTCCTTGGTGTCCTTCGTGTCCTTGGTGTCCTTTAGGTCCTTTAGGTCCTTTAGGTCCCTTATGTCCTTTGGGGTAAATTAGAGGCCGTCCTATGAGATACTTAGATGAATTTCAGGATCAAAAACTGGCCCAGGGTCTGATCAAGGCCATCGAAGCCCTAACAGATAAAGAGATTTGTCTGATGGAGGTCTGCGGCACCCATACGGTGGCCATTTTTAAACACGGGATAAAGAGACTTCTTCCGGACTCACTCAGGCTCCTTTCCGGTCCGGGTTGTCCGGTCTGTGTAACCCCTGACCGGGATATAGATGCGGCCATTTTTCTTTCCACCCGGCAGGATGTTGTTCTGGCCACCTTTGGCGACATGATAAAGGTGCCAGGAACCACAGGCTCTCTTGAAAAACAGCGGGCAGAGGGCGCTGATATTCGAGTTGTTTATTCCATTCTGGATGCCCTGGGAATAGCCCAAAATGCCCCCTCAAAGAAGGTGATATTTTTAGGGGCGGGGTTTGAAACCACCTCTCCCAGTATCGCCTCGACCATACATCTGGCCAGACAGGAGGGAATTGATAATTTCTGGGTCTACTCCTGCCATAAATTGATCCCCCCGGCGATGCAAGCCTTACTTGAAGCCGGAGAAGCCAGGATCGATGGCTTTATCTGTCCGGGTCATGTGAGCACTATTATAGGCTCCCTTCCCTATGAATTCATTCCGCTAAAGTTTGGGGTTCCCTGTGTTATCGCGGGTTTTGAACCATTGGATATCCTTCAATCCATATATATGTTATTAAAGCAGATCAGGGAGGGAAAGAGTTTGGTGGAGATTCAATACCGAAGGTGCGTAAAACCAGAGGGGAACCAGCGAGCCATCTCCAGACTTTATGAGGTGTTTGAGGTGGCAGATTCAGAGTGGCGTGGAATAGGTTTAATTCCTGATTCTGGCTTAAGGATAAAAAAGGAGTATAGTAACTTTGACGCCTCCTTGCACTTTGAGCTTCCTCCCCTCAAGGTCAGTCAAAAAAAATCCGGCTGTATCTGCGGTCAGATACTTCGAGGAATATCGCCCCCCCTTGATTGCCTGCTTTTCAGACAAAGATGCACCCCCGAGAATCCAATTGGCCTCTGTATGGTCTCTTCAGAAGGAACTTGTGCCGCCTATTACAATTATGGGCATCGTGGCCAATCCCTGCTTGAAAGGGCAGAGATCGGTTTACACCTTTAGAGCCAAAAGGAGGTTTATTTCCCATCAGCACTTTGCCCCGAGGCCAAAATTTTCCTTGCTAAAAATTCAAACTTGTGTTATATTTGCAGAGGTGTAAAAAAACACACCTCCCTTGATCTTTATCCTTGGTGCCTGACCTCTGGCTTCTGTGAGAACGGAAAGGATAAGGAAAAGAAAGGGGGGGAGGAAAAAACCAAAATTAAGGAGGAGTTAAATGGCCGTAGTTACTATCAAACAGCTTCTTGAAGCCGGGGTGCATTTTGGACATCAGACGCAGAGATGGAATCCTAAAATGGCCCCTTATATCTTTGCTGAACGCAATGATATTCATATCATTGACTTACAGAAGGCAGTCAAGGGATTGAAAAAGGCCTATAATTTTGTCAAAGACGTAGCGGCGGAAGGGGGAACTATTCTCTTTGTCGGGACTAAAAAACAGGCCCAAAGTGTGATGGTAGAAGAGGCAGAACGATGTGGAATGTTCTATGTGAATAAACGTTGGTTAGGTGGAACCCTGACAAATTACCAGACCATAAAAACTCGCATTAAATACCTGCAAGAGCTGGAGGAGGCTGAAACTGATGGTCGGTTTGATGCCTTACCCAAGAAAGAAGTGATAAAACTCAGGGAAAAGAAAGACAAGCTTAATAGACTCTTAGGCGGCATTAAGAGGATGAACGAACTCCCTCAAGCCCTGTATATAGTAGACACCAGGAAAGAGAAAATCGCCGTGAGTGAGGCTAAAAAATTGGGGATACCTATTGTGGCCGTTATTGATACTAATTGTGATCCTGATCAGGCCGATTATTGTATACCGGGCAATGATGATGCTATTCGGGCCGTAAAATTGTTCTCATCCTGTATTGCTAATGCCGTCATCGAGGGGCAGCAAATAGCGGCCGAGCTTCAGGCTAAGAAAGAACAGGTAGCCGAAGAAAAGGCTATGTTGGAGGAAAAAAGGAGTATGGAAGAATAAATTAATAATTATTAATTAATTTAAGGGGAGGATGTTATGAGTATTACGGCATCACAGGTAAAGGAATTAAGGGAGATAACCGGGGCGCCGATGATGGAGTGCAAGCAGGCTCTGACTGAGGCTAAAGGGGATAAGGAAGTGGCCATCAAGATCCTTCGCACCCAGGGTCTGGCCGCGGCCAAGCGTAAAAGCGGCCGGACAACCAGCGAAGGCTTGATTATCTCCTATATCCACCTTAATGACAAACTGGGGGTTCTTCTGGAAATAAATTGCGAAACCGACTTTGTGGCTCGAACACCTGAATTCAAGGAGTTAGGGAATAATATAGCCATGCAGATAGCCGCCTCTAAGCCGCGCTATATCAAACGGGAAGACATCCCGGTTGAGGAATTGAGGGCAGAGGAGGAAATCTATCGTGAGCAGGCCAGGGCTTCTGGAAAGCCTGAACAAGTTTGGGATAAAATCGCTAAGGGACGAATGGAGAAGTATTTTAAAGAGGTCTGTCTCTTGGAACAACCTTATATAAGAGACCCTGATATTACTGTTTCGGAACTTATTGCTTCCAAAATAGCTATGATAAGGGAAAATATTACGGTGGCTCGATTTGCCCGTTTTGAAATGGGAGAAAGAGAATAGATGGGACGACCTCGATTTAGACGAGTCTTGCTGAAGCTGTCAGGAGAAGCCCTTCAAGGCTCTTTAGACTATGGCATCCAGCGTGAAATACTTATCAATATCGCCAGGGAAATTAAGGAGATACGTGAACTGGGCATAGAGATCGCTATTTCCATCGGCGGGGGTAATATCTACCGGGGAATAGAAGGGGCAGCCCAGGGAATAGAGCGCTCCAGTGCAGATTATATGGGGATGCTGGGTACAGTGATCAACGCCCTGGCCCTTCAAAATACCCTGGAGGCTGAAGGGGTTTTCACCAGGGTGCAATCGGCCATAGAAATGTCAAAGGTGGCTGAACCCTACATCCGGCGAAGGGCTATCAGACATATGGAAAAGGGGAGAGTGGTTATCTTTGCCGCCGGAACAGGGAACCCCTTCTTCTCTACTGATACGGGAGCAGCCCTAAGAGCAGCCGAGATCAGCGCGGAGGTAATTCTTAAAGCGACTAAGGTTGACGGAGTTTATAGCGCCGACCCTATGAAAGACCCTGAGGCAGAGTTCTTTCATGAATTATCTTATATTGAGGTCTTAAATAAGGGCCTGAAAGTAATGGATGCCACGGCTATCTCCCTTTGTATGGATAATAATTTACCTATTATTGTCTTCAACCTCAATCGGCCTCATAATATCAAAAGAGTAATTATGGGTGAAAATATTGGGACACTGATTACAAATAATGTAATTACTCAAAACTAAGTTAGGCATTTGTGATTTTGGAGGAGATAACATTATAGCCACCAGTCGCTTGTTCGCCAGAAGGTTGAAGAAATTGTTGCTGACGGAATTAATGTTGTTTTTGATATTTATGACCCAAGGATACTCGACAAATAGATAAAAAAACATCAGGTAATTTATCTGTAAAATAAGGGAGGCTATTCATGAAACTCAAAGAAAAGATTTATCACGCGATGACAACGATGAAAAGTGATGAATTATGGTTATTGTATGAGCAAATACAGCTCATTCAACATCTTAAGCAAATTTCACGACCCCAAAAAGTCCGAATGACGATTGACGATATTTTAACCATGACCAATTCTTCACACGAATGTTGGTCTGAGGCGGTGAAAGAAGATCGAATGGAACGGATATGAACTATTATTTCGATACCTCAGCATTAGTGCAGATTTACCATCGTGAAGCCGTAACGGACAAAGTACTTGTTATCTATAAGGGTGATGAGCCAATTGCTATTTCTGAGTTAAGCCGTATCGAATTCATAGCCACCGTATTGCGGAAATACCGTGAGCAGGCAATTACGATAGACACACTTTATGCGCTCATAACGAAATTTCAGGAAGACCTGGAGCAACGCTATGATGTGCTCAAGTTTTCTTCATTGGTCATTGAGGAAGCAGATAATTTACTCCGTCGTTTTGGTGAACAGCATGGCTTAAAGACCCTGGATAGTCTGCAATTTGCTTTTTTGACAACCTATTGTGAACAAGATACTCAATTTGTTTGTTCTGATACGATGATGAGTCAACTCGTCAAAGATGAGGGCTTTAATGTCATTGTTCCAGAACAACCCGAGGTGCAAAACAAGGACAAGCCTCAAAACTGGCGGCTAATGCGGCGATGAGCGGTGCCCGAAGGGCATCCGTTCCATTGCCTTGTTCTTCCCGAGCGGAGCGAGGGGAGAATAAGCGAGTGAGAATCTGACTTCAAGAAGGCACAGAGGAGTTTGATGGCTAATTCGATGTACTGATGCCATACCCTCTTGAGACAGCTTTTCTATATGAATCGCTTTGCCCAGTAGCTCGCCCAAAACACGGCATGTAGCCGACGCTTCGCCTGCGGCTCAGCGCGGCTGATGCCCACGTTGAGTAGCTAAGTAAACCCAAATGAGAAATTCTCCAAATAATTAACAATTATCAATTAATAATTGCTATGTAGGGGGGTGTTGAGCCTTGTTAAATGATGTGTATAGAGAGATTCAAAAGAGGATGAATAAGACCATTGAAGCCACCAGGGAGGAAATGGCTGGAATTAGAACAGGCCGGGCCTCACCGGCTATCCTTGACCATATTAGTGCCGAATACTATGGGAGTCAATTACCCATAAATCAGTTGGCGACCATTTCCGTCCCCGAACCAAGACTCATCCTTATCCAGCCCTGGGATAAATCCTCCCTCCCGGCTATTGACAAGGCCATCTTGAAATCTTCTTTAGGCCTTAACCCTTCTAATGACGGTAATGTCATCAGGCTATCGATCCCTGCCCTAACCGAGGAACGAAGAAAAGAACTGGACAAAGTAGTTAAAAGGAAAGCCGAGGATGGACGGGTAGCTCTTCGGAACATCCGGCGGGATACTAATGACCTCTTGAAAAAAATGGAGGATAAGAAGGAGATTACGGAAGATGACCTGGAACGGGCTAGGGATAAGATACAAGAGATAACTGATGAAGCTATTTCCCAGATAGATAAGCTGCTGGCCGCTAAGGAGAAGGAGATATTGGAATTTTAGCCTGTATTTAGAAATCGCCCCGTGGTGAGAAATGGTCGCCTTTCAGGCGGCCATATATTTTAGTTGAAGGGTAACTATTCAGCCACTGATTGACACGGATTAACACGGATAAATAGCGGATAGCAGAGGACAGAAGACAGAGGCGAGAGTAGGGGCAACCCCTTGTGGTTGCCCAACTGTGGTTGCCTTACAGACACGAATCACGGACACGGTTCACGGATTTTCCGTGTTTCATCTGTGTGCATCTGTGGCTGAACGGTTACCTAAAAAAAATCAGTGTTCCATCCGTGTAAATCTGTGGCTGAATAGTTACGTTGAAGGTTAACTATTCAGGGATTCAGTAATCGGTAAGCAGATACGTTGAAGGATTACCTATGGCTACCCAACCAGAGGAGGAGAAACTCCTTAAAAGTCTGGTTCCGGAAAAAATGCCCCGGCATATAGCTATCATTATGGATGGTAATGGCCGCTGGGCAAAGCAGAGGTATCTTCCCAGGATAGCCGGCCACCGGGCCGGCATGGAGAGCGTCAGGAGGGTAGTAAGATTATGCGGGGAGTTGAATATTGAGGTTTTAACCCTCTACGCCTTTTCCACGGAAAATTGGACTCGTCCCAGGAGAGAGGTATCTGCCCTGATGTCTCTTTTAAAAGAGTATCTGAAAAGGGAAGTGGCTGAATTAAAAGCCCAGGGTGTTAGGCTGACCTTTATGGGACGCCTTTTGGAAATGGCCCCCGATATCCGGACTGCCCTGGCCGAGGCTGAAGAGGAGACCAGAGATGGGCAGGGCTTAAGGCTCAATATCGCCTTGAACTACAGCGGCCGAACAGAATTAGTAGATGCCTTCCGCCGTCTACTTACTGAGTTAAGGCAAGGTAATATCCAGCCGGATAGTATTAACGAAGAACTTATCTCCGCTCATCTTTATACGGCCTCTTTGCCTGAACCTGACCTCCTTATTCGGACCTCAGGTGAGATGAGGATAAGTAATTTCCTCCTCTGGCAGATCGCCTATACTGAAATCTGGGTTACGCCGGCTTACTGGCCTGACTTTAGCCGAATTCATTTACTGGAAGCTATTGCCGATTATCAAAAGCGAGACAGAAGATTCGGCGGGATTAGTAAGTCAGATAACAGAACACAGATAACAGAATACAGATAACAGATATCTCCTATCCGTGTTCGGTGCTCTGTAATTATAATATGCTCTATTATCGAATCATAATTGCCATCTCTTTCCTAGTTCCTCTTATCTATCTTATCAACCTCAAGCAGACCTTCCCTTTTTTCCTGGTGATTTCAGGTATTATCATTCTTGGAAGCCTGGAATTTTGCCATAATCTGGCGGTCAAACGCCGGCTTTCACCTATGACTATAGTTGGTGTAGCCGCTTGCTTGATATTGAGCTTAAGCGCCTACGGAGGAAATATCTTACCTGAAACTGGGCTGCCGACCCGGGTTAGTTTCGTCCTGATAGGACTCATCTTTTTTATTAGCCTGGCAGGATTATTAAGACAAGAGATTTCCGGCTCAATGAGTGCGATTGCTATTACCCTTATGGGAGTGTTTTATGTTAGTCTGCCGCTTACTTATCTTATCCTTCTGCGTCGTTTACCTGAGGGAGACAAATATCTTTACTTTCTTTTTCTGGTTGCCTGGTTAAGTGATGTCTTTGCCTATACCGTAGGCAGCAAATGGGGTAGTTCCCGGATAACGCCGGTAATAAGTCCTAATAAGACAGTAGAAGGTTGCCTGGGGGGTGAAGTGGCGGCAATTTTTACGGCGGTCATAGGCAAGATATTCTTTATCCCAGCTATGCCTCTCTGGCATGCCCTCATTTTGGGATTTGTTATGGGCGGCCTGGCTCAATTAGGCGATTTAATCGAATCTCTCTTCAAGCGAGATGCCGGGGTAAAGGATTCTTCCTCCTGGCTTATTGGACACGGAGGGATATTGGACAGTTTTGACAGTCTCATCTTTACCACCCCAACCCTTTTTTATTATCTGGTAATCTTTAACAATGGACAGTAGTGATCGCGGATCGCGAATTGCGAATCGCGGATCTATTTTTGTAACCATTCATCATATGATGCTCGATGCTCGATGCTCGATGCTCGATGCTCGATGCTGGATGCTCGATGCTGGATGCTCGATCCTCGATGCTGGTAAAGGATCCAGTATCCAGGATCGAGCATCGAGGATCGAGGTGAGGTTGTGCCTTAGTGGCTGAACGCTTACCTATTTTAATTTGCAATTTGCGATTCGCGATCCGCGATTCGCGATTAATCCGTGAGCAGCCCAAACGATGAACAAAGCCGGCATGAAGGTTTTTCCCCTAATTCACCATGAGCGAGGAAATTTCTGCTACTTCTTACTGTCTACTGTTTTAAGAATTGGGAAGTGTCAAGCCCTCTTGTTATGGGTAGTTATTATATGGCTTTTTGATATCGAAGGGGCTAAAGCCACGATTCCTCTTTGGAGGCAGTTAGAGGAGAAACTTCTACCTATCGAGCATCGAGCATCGAGCATCGAGCATCGAGCACCTCTTTGGAGGCAGTTAGAGGAGAAACTTCTACCTATCGAGCATCGAGTATCGAGCATCGAGCATCGAGCACCTCTTTGGAGGCAGTTAGAGGA
>JBFMHI010000074.1:8103-12652 GCA_040753085.1 bacterium
ATCGAGCATCGAGCATCGAGCACCTCTTTGGAGGCAGTTAGAGGAGAAACTTCTACCTATCGAGCATCGAGTATCGAGCATCGAGCATCGAGCACCTCTTTGGAGGCAGTTAGAGGACGCTCATTTTGTGGTTTATTATACGCCTGGGAAAGAGCGGTTGGCCGGGAATTGTCTTAGAATGGCTGAGAATACTTGGGCCATAGTTACGGCTGACCTGGGCTATGTCCCTGAAGAGAAAACTAATATTTATTTAGCTCCTTCCACCAAAGAACTTGCTTATTTCATGGGTGATGATCCACATCCCTGGCTGGCCGGAGCAGCTCTGGTTGAAAAGAATATTATTGTTCTTCGACCGGGAAGAGGTGATATAGAGCGGACCATCAGACATGAATACACCCATATTGTCCTGGGGAAGGCGGGGGGTAAGAACTTACCTCTTTTTTTGAACGAGGGGCTGGCTATGTATGAGGCGAGAGAATGGAGACTGTGGCATGAGTTTATCCTGGGCCAGGCCACCCTGACCAGGTCGCTTATCCCACTGTCGGCTCTTTTCCAATATCCGGAAGATAGATGGAAGACCTATCTTTCCTACGCCGAAAGCTTCAGTATATTGGCCTATATCTTAAGAGAGTTCGGTCAGGTCCGGCTTCAAGAATTAATCAGAGAGCTATCCAGAGGAAATTCGATAAACACGGCCGGTTTAAAGGCCCTGGGAAGAGACATGGCGAGCCTGGAAGAGGAATGGAAGCTCTACCTGAAGAAGAGGTATAGCTGGATTTCTGTAATTACTTCCAGCCTCTTTTTGTGGGGCATGCTGTCTGGTTTTTTGATTATTACCTATCTGAGGCGAAAGCAGCAGTACCGTAAACGAACCCGGGCGTGGGAGGAAGAGGAAGCCATCTCCACTCCGCTTCAATGTTTCCGGTGAGGTAGAGTCGTGGCTGTTCCAAGCGGCTTGGAATGGCGGCTGTAAGTGCGTCTTTAGGCACGGCTCTAAGAGTATTACTTGAAAAAGAGGTGTTGACAAATGTCACAAACAACCGTCTCATTTCCGATAGACATCTGGAACCAGGCTAAGGGGAAAGAGGACCTTCGAGCCTGGATTCTAAGTGTCCAGCCGGAATTGGAAGGTAAACTCCAAGAACAGGATGAAGGAGCGCTTCTCCGATATGAATTGGATCATATAGACTTCCCCAAGAAACGAATTCCTATTTTATTGGAAATATCAGAGGAAGAAGATGATACTGAAATAGTTGCTCTGATTCCTCAACGCGGTTTGTTTGCATCTGGTAATACCAAAGAGGAAGCTAAAACAAACTTATGGCGCTCCATAGAAGAGGATTACTTGCGATTGAAAGGTCAGAGAAATCTATTAGGACAAAAATTGTTATCAAAGTTAGAGTTCTTTGAACGTAACCGTTCAGGTATAGCTGCACGGATTAGCACGGATAAATAACACAGGACAGAAGGCGGAAGTGTAGGGACAGGGGGCTTGTCCCTGTCCGTGCTTGTCCATGTCCGTTCTGTAGACGGACAACCACAAGGGTTGTCCCTACAGCTTAAGGACAGACCCGAATCACGGACACGGCTTACGGATTTTCCGTGTTTCATCTGTGTGCATCTGTGGCTGAACGGTTACCTTTGAACAATTGTTTTGAAGTAACCGTTCAGGGGGTAATGAAAGTTGAGGGGAAATTTTTGTAACTATTCAGCTTTTAAGGCATAAAGACACAAAGATTACCAATAATAGCACACAGATTACACGGATGAGACGGATTGACACGGATAAAAGTTTATTAGAAAAAATCTGTGAGAATCCGCCAAAATCTGTGTCATCCGTGTGCTATTCTATCATTCAGCTCTTGGTTGAAAAGGGAATCCTTTCTGAAGGGAGTATTAGCTAATGAACCAATCCGCAATCCGCAATCTGCCATCCGTCATCGGAATAATTCCGGCCAGGTTTGGATCGACCCGATTCCCAGGCAAGGCCTTGGCTGATATTCACGGTAAGCCCATGATTCAACATGTCTATAAACGGGCCAGGCAGGCCAAGGAGATGGAAAGGGTAATAATAGCTACGGATGATGAGCGAATCTATCGGGCGGTAGCCAGCTTTGGCGGCGAGGTGGTAATGACCTCTCCCTATCATGCCTCGGGGACAGACCGGGTGGCTGAAGTGGCCGAATCACTCCCGGCTGATATGGTAGTTAATATCCAGGGGGATGAACCCTTGATTAAGCCGGAAATGATCGATGAAGCCGTGAGGCCAATGAAGGATAATCCCCGCCTGGAAATAACTACCCTCAAAAAGGAGATAACCTGGGAATCAGAAGGGCATAATCCCAATGTGGTTAAAGTAGTCACCAATGAGGCCGGTTTTGCCCTTTATTTTTCCCGCTCTCTTATCCCTTATCCTCGGAAAAGAGAGGGGGTCAGGTTTTATAAGCATATAGGGTTGTATGTCTACCGTCGGGATATCCTGCTGGGCTTGAGCCGGCTCTCACCCAGTCCCTTAGAGGAGGCGGAAGGATTAGAGCAGCTTCGAGCCCTTGAAAATGGTATCCCTATAAAAGTAGTGAGAACAGAGCACGATTCATGGGGAGTAGATACAAAAGAAGACCTGGAGCGGGTAAAGAATCTGTTTCTGGAGGGCCAAAAAGCAGAAAGTTCAAGAGGAGAAATTTAAATGCAGACCACAAAAGAAAGGATCCCAAGAATGAATACCAAGTACATCTTTGTCACGGGTGGGGTGGTTTCCTCATTAGGTAAAGGCATCGCGGCCGCTTCTATTGGCCGTCTTCTGGAGAGTAGAGGGCTAAAGATTACGGTGCTTAAACTTGATCCTTATATCAATGTTGACCCCGGGACTTTAAGCCCTTACCAGCATGGCGAGGTCTATGTTACGGAAGATGGAGCGGAAACAGACCTTGATCTGGGGCACTATGAACGGTTTATCTCCATTACCACTACTCAGGATAACAATTCAACCGCGGGTAAAATCTACCATTCGGTTATCTCCAAGGAGCGAAGAGGAGATTATTTGGGTCAGACGGTCCAGGTTGTTCCCCATATTACCGATGAGATCAAGGCGACTATTTTTCATTTAGCCCAAGGTGAAAAGGTTGACGTAGTTATTGTGGAGATTGGGGGCACCGTGGGAGACATTGAGGGGTTGCCCTTTTTAGAAGCCATCAGGCAGTTTAGAAAGGATGTCGGAAAAGAGAACTGTATATATATCCATCTCACTTTAGTCCCCTGGATTCAGGTGTCAGGGGAACTGAAGACAAAACCGACTCAGCATAGCGTGAAAGAACTTCGAGAAATTGGTATCCAGCCGGATATCCTTATCTGTAGAAGCAGAAATCCTCTCTCCGCGGAACTTAAGTCCAAGATTGCCCTCTTTTGTGATGTCTCAGTGGAAGCGGTCATTAGCGCTTACGATGTAGACACTATTTATGATGTCCCACTTATCTTCAAGGAAGAAAAATTAGATGACACCATTCTTGATCTATTGAAAGTGGCAGGATCAAAAGAAGACCTCTCTGAATGGCGGGAAATAGTGAAGATAATAAAATCGCCTCCTCAGAAGGTAAATATTGCTATGGTGGGCAAATATATTAAGCTTCCCGACGCCTATAAATCCATCATCGAGGCCCTGACCCATAGTGGGGTGGCTAATAAGACCGGGATAAATCTTCACTGGATTGATGCCGAGTATCCTGATTTGAGCAGCCAGCTAAAAGAGATAAAGGGGATTATTGTTCCCGGAGGCTTTGGTGAGCGAGGAATTGAGGGAAAATTGGAGGTGATTCGAATAGCCAGGGAAGAAGGTATTCCTTATCTGGGGCTCTGCCTTGGTCTTCAATGCGCGGTCATTGAATTTGCCAGAAACGTGGTTGGTTTGGCCGGAGCTAATTCTACCGAATTCGATCCCCAAACGCCTCATCCGGTAATAGACTTTCTGCCTGATCAGAAGGGTATAAAGGATATGGGAGGAACTATGAGACTGGGCGCTTATCCCTGCCGTCTCCAACCAGATTCCCTGGCTTACAAGGCCTACGGAGAAGATTTGATCTATGAACGTCATCGGCATAGATATGAGGTTAATAATTATTACCGTGAGGACATTATCAGGCAGGGGATGATTCCTTCAGGCTTGTCTCCTGACTACCGGTTAGTAGAGATAATAGAATTGAAAAATCATCCCTGGTTTGTGGGGGTGCAATTTCACCCGGAGTTTAAATCAAAACCAACCCAACCGCATCCACTCTTCAGGGATTTTGTGGCGGCGGCCTTAAAAAATAGGTAACTATTCAGCCACGGATTTACACAGATGAAACACTGATTTTTTGTAACCGTTCAGGGGGTAATGAAAGTTGAGGGGAAATTTTTGTAACTATTCAGCTTTTAAGGCGCAAAGACATAAAGATTACCAATAATAGCACACGGATTACACGGATGAGACGGATTGACACGGATAAAAATTTATTAGAAAAAATCCGTGAGAATCCGCCAAAATCTGTGTCATCCGTGTGCTATTCTATCATTC
>JBFMHI010000075.1 GCA_040753085.1 bacterium
ATCTTGCCTGGACTGATAATTCTGATACGGAAAGCGGCTTTAAGATCCAACGAAAGACCGGCGTGGGCGGAACCTACGATACCATAGCCATCGTAGCGGCTAATGTGACGACCTACCAGAATACCGGGCTTGATTCTCAAACCACTTACTACTATCGGGTCCTGGCCTACAATGCCGCTGGTGAATCCGGCTATTCCAATGAGGCCAACGCCACTACCCTGGAAGTTCCGAATGCCCCCACCAATTTGACGGCGGTGGCTGTCTCTACCAGCCGGATAGACCTGTCCTGGACGGATAATTCGACTATTGAACTCGGCTTTTACTTAGAGAGGAAGGTTGGAGCCGGCGGCACCTATACTCAAATAGCCACCCTGGGAATCAATGTAACCACCTATCAGGATATGCCTCTGGCGGCCCAGACAACTTATTACTATCGGGTCAAGGCCTATAATGCGGCCGGTGAATCCGGCTATTCTAATGAGGTCAACGCCACTACCTTTGCCGGCCTGGAAGCCGGTAAGATCGCCTTTGTCTCTGATCGTGACGGCAATGCTGAAATCTACGTTATGAACGCCGACGGTCAGGATCAGTCTAATCTGACCAATAATCTGGCTGAAGACAGGGCTCCGGCTATCTCTCCGGATGGATACCAGATTGTTTTTGCCTCCTATCGTTCTGGCAACAATTACGAGATATACCTTATGACTTCCAGCGGCCTTAATCCCGTCCGGTTAACCAATAATTCCGCCGACGATAATTATCCGGTCTTTTCACCCGATGGGAATTATATTGCCTTTGAGTCGGCCCGGGACGGCAACTATGAAATCTATCTTATGAATATCAATGGCAGCGTTCAGAGCAACTTAACTAACAATGCCTTCTGGGACCGGCACCCAACCTTCTCCCCTGATGGGACCCAAATCGCTTTTGCCTCTATGCGGGATGGTGATTATGAGATATGGGTTATGGATGTGGATGGCTCAAATCCGACCAAACTGACCAATAATTTGGCTACTGACTATTATCCCGCTTTTGGCCCTGATGGCCGGATTGCCTTTGTCTCCACCCGCGATGGCAATGAAGAAATCTATGTGATGAATCCTGATGGCAGCGGTCAAACCAGATTAACGGCTAATCCGGCCCACGATCGTTATCCCTGCTTTTCCCCGGATGGAAGTCAGATTACCTTTGCTACTGATCGGGATGGGGGAGGGGACAGGATATATATGATGGATTCTGACGGCACCGGTCAGGTTCCTTTAACCGTCCATCCCTCTGACAACTATGATCCTTATTGGGGAACCGGCCGCGCCCCTGACACTACACCTCCGGCCGCCTTTGATCTTCTTTCACCGGCTAACGGCAGCCAGGTAGATACCACCTCCCCCATTCTCACCTGGGAGGCAAGCAGTGATACTGAATCCAATTTAGCGGGCTATGATTTATATATGGATGGTGAATTAAACAAGTCAGTCGAGGCGGCTATTACCTCAACCACCCCAGCTTCGCCGCTTTCAGTCGGCCAGCATGAGTGGTATGTGAATGCCAGAAACAATGCCGGCTTGACCACCCGGTCAACCTCGATTTTTACCTTTAAGACAGATGACGATCCACCGGTAACGAGTATGGCCCTCTCTGCTCCGAATTATGAGAACTACTATGTCACTTCAGCTACTACCTTTACCCTTTCAGCGGTCGATACCGGCTCCGGCGTGGCCTCAACCTTGTATCAAATTAATGGCCAAGGCTGGCTGTCCTATACCACCGCCTTTACTCTGGCCGGTAGGAATGAGGGAGTGCACACCATTAAGTACTACAGCACGGATAAGGCCGGAAATGTAGAGGCTACTAAGAGCCTGACCGTATATTTAGACAACACTTCGCCCACCACCACCATTACGGTTAGTGATCCTAAGGTAGTAATGGGGAATATTACTTATGTTGGCCTGAATAACACCTTTACCCTCTCGGCGATAGATACACCGAGCGCTGGTGTGGCCTTAACCGAATACCGGATTGATGCCGGAGGCTGGAAGACCTACGTCTCTGCCTTTTCTCTCCAAAGTGAAGGAATCACCACCGAAGGGGCCCATACCATAGAATACCGGAGCAGAGATAATCTCCAGAATATAGAGGGAACCAAATCGCTGGCCGTATACCTTGACCAAACGCCGCCGGCCACCAGCCTCGCCGTTTCCACACCTAAGTATATCAGAGATAAAATCTATGTCACCCCGGCCACTACCTTTTCTATGGCCGCGGCTGACACAGGCGTCGGTGTGGCTTCAACCGTTTATCGAATAGACGGCGGCGGCTGGATATCTTATACGACCCCCTTTAGTCTGACAGGCCAGACTGAGGGAAATCATCTCATTGAGTACCGGAGCACGGATAGCCTCCAGCAGATAGAAGCAGTCAAGCAATTATCAGTTTACCTGGATCAAACCGCGCCGAGCAGCAGTGTGGCGGTGGCTGAACCTAAATATATCATGGGGAACAAGGCTTATGTTGGAGCTTCCAGCAGCCTTACGATAACCGTTACCGAAGACGGTTCGGGGACTGCCTCGACCCTCTACCAAATTGACAGTGGAAACTGGAAGTCCTACACCACCGCCTTTTCCTTACAAAGCGAAGGGATTCTGACCGAAGGGGATCATACCCTCCAATATTACAGCACAGATAATCTGGAAAATACAGAGGCTATCCGAAGCCTCAACATTTATTTAGATCAAACTGGCCCAACAACCCTATTAGTCCCTTCCGGCCCGAATTACCAGGCAGTCGACACCCTTTATATCACTTCGGCCACTGGTTTTACCCTTATGGCTGAAGATTTGGGGGCCGGTGTGGCCTCTACCCTTTATCGAATTGATGGCCAGCCGTGGACATCTTACAGCAAGACCTTCTCGCTGGACATGCCGGGAGACCATATCATCTATTATCAAAGCACGGATTACTTAGGGAACCGAGAGGATACCAAGAGCCTGGCGGTCTATCTTGATGAGACCCCGCCGGTGACCTCCCTTAACGTCACCGGTCCTCAATATACAGGCTCGACTTATGTTACTTCCGCCGCCCGGTTTAGTTTAGATGTTGTTGATACAGGGGTTAGTGTTGATACTATCCGGTATCGAATAGATGGGGTTACAGACTGGACTGATTATCAGTCTCCCTTTAGCTTAGCTGATGGTCTGGCGGATGGGAATTACACCATAAGTTATTATAGCACAGATTACCTGGGTAATACAGAGACGACCAATAGCCAGTCGGTATATTTAGATAATACCCCGCCGGCCACCACGGACAATGCCCCTTCAGATTGGAGCAATACGCCGGTTACCATTAATCTCAGTTCGACAGATACGGGTGCCGGTGTAGCGGCCACTCGTTACTCCACTGATGGAATCTCCTGGGATACAGGCACAGCGGTCAGCCTCATGGCTTCAGGGATTTACACCCTCCGATATTATTCTACAGACCACCTTGGCCACCAGGAGCAAACTCACCAGACAGAGGTGAAGATCGACCTGACTGCGCCGAACGAATTCGATCTTCTGAGTCCGGCCAATGGTGATTGGATAGACAGCCCGTCGCCTGTTTTCACGTGGTTGCCAACTACTAATGGGGAATCGGGTATGGCCGGATATGACCTGTATCTGGATGGGGCGCTGAACAAGAGCGTTGAGGCCCAAACCACCTCTACCCAACTGAACGGGACGATGAGCCAGGGCTCCCATACCTGGTATGTGATAGCCAGAAACAATGCCGGCGATACGATGGCCTCAAACTCTGTCTTTGAAATCAGGTTGGATACCACGTCGCCTCAGCCGGTAGCCTGGGTCAATGATGGGCCGGGAGAGGATATAGACCTAACCAGCTCTACCCATCAGCTTTCGGCTAATTGGGCAGCCGCCAATGATGGTGTGGGGAGCGGGATCAGGGCTTACCTTTATGCCTTGGGGATAACTCCGGGTGGAACTGAGGTGGTTGGTTGGACAGATAATGGTTCCGACACCCACGTCACCGTAAATGGTCTATCCCTTGTCCCTGGAAAGACTTACTATTTCAGTGTCAAGACTCGAGATGGTGTTAGGCTCGAATCTGCTTCGACTTACTCAGATGGAATTATGGTCGAGTCTACCCCACCGCTGGCCTTTGATCTATTATCGCCAGTAGACGGCCTCTGGCTCGATTCAGTGCCTTCTCTCTCATGGGAGGCCTCTGCCGACCATGAATCAGGAATGGTCGGCTATGATCTCCTGATAGACGACCGCCGGGATCAGACGGTTTCTTCTGATGTAACCGAGACAAAACCAGCCGTTGAATTAACCGAAGGTAGGCATGACTGGTATGTCAGAGCCAAAAATGGGGTAGGTCTTGAGACGGCCTCTAATGACACCTTCTCCTTCGGCCTGGACTTCACCCCGCCAGCCAGTAAGATCATTGTCTCTGATCCAGCCTTTCCTATTGGTCAGGTGACCTACGTTACCTCGACTAATACCTTTAGCCTTTCGGCGGTTGATACCGGCTCTGGGGTTAAGGCCATCAGATACCGGCTCGATGGTGAGGGATGGAATGCTTATGAGGAAAAACCTTTCTCAGTGGAAATAGCCGGTCTTCATACCATTGGTTATCAAAGCGAGGATACCGTGGGACATTGGGAGGTGGAAAAGATACTGGATATCTACGTGGATGATACTCCGCCAACCGTTGAGCTTATTATTACCGGGCCTGAGTATTCGCCCAATGGGGTGAAATATGTGGCCTCTACCACCAGCCTTAGCTTTTCTGAGACTGATGGAGCCGGCGTAGGGGTAGATCTCACCGAATACCGGCTCGATGGAGGGGCATGGACTACCTACACCGGTTCCTTTACCCTGGCCGGTAAAGATGAAGATACTCACCTCCTGGAATATCGAAGCGCCGATAAACTCGGGAACCAGACAGGGATGGCCACTGCTACTCTCTATCTTGACCATACGCCGCCCACCACTACCGATAATGCCCCGTTGGATTGGAGCAATACCCCGGTAACAGTCGATCTCAGCCCGGCGGATACGGGAGCCGGCGTAGCGGCCACTCGTTACTCCACTGACGGAATCTCCTGGGATACAGGGACAGAGATTAGCCTAACCGCTTCAGGGATTCATACCCTTCAATACTATTCTATCGACCGCCTTGGCCACCAGGAACAAACAAACCAGAAAGAGGTGAAGATCGATTTGACGGCTCCAGTGGGCTTTAATTTACTGAGTCCGGCCAATGGTGATTGGACAGACAGCCGCTCGCCTGTGTTTAGTTGGCAGGAGACCACCAACGGTGAATCAGGGATGGCCGGATATGACCTCTATCTGGATGGGGTGCGGAACAAGAGCGTTGAGGCCCAAACCACCTTTACCCAACTGGAGGGGACCATAACCGAGGGCTCCCATACCTGGTATGTAGTGGCTATAAACAATGCCGGCGATACGATGTCCTCCAACTCCGTCTTTGAAATCAGGTTGGATACCACACCGCCCGGTCCGGTGGCCTGGGTCAGCGATGGATTAGTATCCGAGACCGAACTCTCAGCCAACTGGGCAGCCGCCGATGATGGAGAAGGGAGCGGGATTGCCGCTTATCTTTATGCCATTGGAACAATGCCGGGTGGAACCGACCTGGTGAATTGGAAAAATAACGGGGCTGATACCTCAGTGACCGAGAGCGGTCTTTTCCTTTTATCGGAAGAGACTTACTATTTCACGGTCAAGGCTCAGGATGTGGTGGGTCTTGAATCTGATCCGGTATTTTCCGACGGCGTCAAGTTGGATTCTACTCCGCCCCTGGCCTTTGATCTCGTTTCGCCGGCTAATGGGACATGGACCAATAACCCTCAGCCTACCCTGTCCTGGCAGTCATCCTCTGATCCGGAATCAGGGCTGGCCGGTTACAGTCTCTTTATAGACGGCAGCCGGGTGCAGACAGGCATACAGACTACCCAGACTGCACCCCCCCAGGCGCTCACGCCAGGCCCACACACCTGGTATGTCGAGGCGGTAAATAAGGCCGATGGGGTAAGGAACTCAAGCTCAATCTACACTATTAATATCGATCCTACTCCGCCCCTGGGCTTTGATCTGGCTTCACCAGCCAATGGGAGCTGGACCAATAACCCTCAGCCTACCCTGTCCTGGCAGCCATCCTCTGATCCGGAATCAGGGATGGCCGGTTACAATCTCTTTATAGACGGGAGCCAGGTGGGGACAGGAATACAGACTACCCAGGCTACACCCTCGCAGGCGCTTGTGCCCGGCGCCCACACCTGGTATGTCCGGGCGGTAAATAAGGCCGAGGGGGTAACAAACTCAAACTCAATCTACACCATTAATATCGATCCTACTCCGCCCCTGGCCTTTGATCTTTCTTCCCCGGCCAATGGGAGCTGGACTAATAACCCTCAGCCTACCCTGTCCTGGCAGTCATCCTCTGATCCAGAATCAGAGATAGCCGGTTACAGCCTCTTCATAGATGGCAGCCAAATAGCTACAGACATCCCCACTCCTCAGACTACACCCTCGCAGGTGCTCGCACCGGGTGCCCACACCTGGTATGTTGATGCCGTAAATAAGGCCGGTGGGGTTAAACGGTCAGATTCAACTTACAGCATTAACATTGATACCGCGCCTCCGACGGTCTCTCTGGCCGTTCTGCCGGAGAACTCAAGGTCGAATTTTGTCATCACCTGGTCAGGGACAGATAATGCCTCAGGGATAGCTTCCTACCGACTTGAATACAAGAAAGGGATCGGTCCCTGGCAGACCCTGATCTCTACCACGGCCGATACCTCTTACGAATTTACAGGAAGTCTCTATCACACCTATTCTTTCCGGGTTCGGGCCGTGGATGCGGCTGGTAATACAGGGGCTTATTCTGAGGAGCGCTCCACTACTATCACCATCTTGGGTTATTCCGAATGGATGGTAGCGGCTAATGGTGAATCAATTTCACTTGAGGGAAGAGGCACGGTTACCGTGCCCGCTAATGTCCTTGATACGGATACTTATGTTCACGTAGATTCCCTTGATACCCCGACAGAGATGATCTATTATCATAAGATAAAGGGGGTCGATAATCCGAGTTTGAGGATAGCTCTGGATAAAGGGGTTTTTGTAGGGGATATTAGGGTCACTATTCTCTATCAGGAAGATAAGGTAAGTAATGAAGAAAATCTGAGGATGTATCATTACCATGAGACTACTGAAGCCTGGGAACTGGTGTCTGGTTCCTGGGTGGATACAGAGGCTAATACAGTTACAGCCGAGACTAAGGATACCGGTGAATTCCGGTTGGTAGAATACGGGGTTACTCCTGAGAGCCTGGGGACTATTTCAGAGGTAAGCAACTATCCTAATCCCTTCTTGCCTTCTGAAGAGACGACGATTGTTTATCATCTGAAGAAGGATACTAAGGTCACGATTCGAATCTATGATCTGCTGGGCCATCTGGTCAAGGAATTCGAGTTCTCAGCCGGAGAAGAGGGTGGGAAAGAAGGGCCGAACGAGGTCCCCTGGGATGGGAGAAATGGTGAGGGCAATCTGGTGGAAGCCGGTGCCTACTTATGCTATATTGAGGCTGGGGGAGATGATGTCGTAAGGAAGATAATGGTCAGGTAAAGGAGGAGGCTTGATGATGGGTGAAATTAGAGTTCAGATTGAGCTGGAGAACTTTGCAGATAGATATAGATTTTTAGAAAACCAGATCCAGGAGGACAATATCAAGAAGTATCAGATGGAGGCGATAGTGGATACCGGCGCTGTAATGCTGTCTCTCCCTCAGGATGTGGTGGAAAATCTTAATCTAAAGATCCTCCGGAAGGTCGTGGTAATATATGCCGATGAGAGAAAGGAAGAGAGACCTGTGGCAGGAACAGTGACCATAAAAATAGGGAATAGATTTATGAATACAGACTGTATTGTTGGGCATCCTTTAAGTGAAGCCTTGATAGGCCAGGTGATTTTAGAAGAATTAGACCTAATCCCTGATTGCCAAAACCAAAGATTGATTCCCAGACCTGAGTCGCCCATTTATCCATCTTTGAAAATGAAATGAGCCAAGGAAGTGAAATGACGGTGATGGTCATTGTTTCGGCCACTTACGAATTAATCGCGAATTGCGAATTGCGAATTGCGAATTAAAAAACAACAACCCGATAAATAGCCTCGACAGCTAAAAGTTCTCCGTAAGCCATTGGTATTGTTGGTATTTGTAAGTCGAGCCGCCTTTAGAGGTAAATGTCCTATTCTAAATGGGTTAGGCTTGAAAACCCGTGAGAACTTTTAACTGTCAAGAATAGCTAAAGTTACCGTAATGTCGTGGGCTATTCCATTATTTTCTTCGTGAATTAGTGGCTTTGTGGCTAAATAGTTACTTTTTCGTTTAATTCGTTAGATTCGTTTACCAAAGATTCTTTAGCCATTTGTCGGGTCATTGTTAAAAAATAGATTCGCGATTCGCAATTCGAGATTCGCGATTCGAAAGATGGCCGAAACGATGACCATGGCCATAAATCAAAACAGGGGGTGGTTACCCAATGAAAGAAAGAAATCCGAAATCCGCAATCCGAAATCCGAAATCCGCCATCTATATTATCTCGTTGATAGGCATCCTGCTGTGGGGAGTTTCTGCCCATGCGGCCGCCGAAGACGGGGGTCTACCCGGCTATTTTACTGCCCTGGGAACGGCCGTGAGGGCCCAGGCTATGGGGAGGGCCTACGTTGGTCTGGCCGACGACTTAGGGGCTATCGGCACTAATGCGGCTGGATTGTCTCAGATCAGAGGCGGAGAGACTTCTTTTATGCATGCCAGCCTCTTTGAGGAAACAGGGTATTATTTCCTCGGTCTTGGCCGTTCTTTTTCATCCTGGAGCCTGGGTGGCGGATTTGCCCAGTTGAGTGTGGATGGAATTGAACAAACGGATGCAAGTAATACACCGGGCGGAGACCTGTCCAACAAAAAGAGTCTTTTCTCTTTGGCCAGCAGTTATATGTTCTCGCCGCGTTTTTCTGCCGGCGGCAATTTTAAGTGGTTTTCCCACAAATGGGGCGATGACAGCGGCAGCGGCCTGGGCCTAGACCTTGGTTTGCTCTATCGCCCTATGCCGGAACTAAGCCTGGGGTTAAATCTGGGAAATGTAATCGGGCCAAAGATAGACCGGGAAGAAGAGAAGGATAAATGGCCCTTAGCCGTTCGGGCTGGCGCCGCCTACCGTTTGATGGAGAATGCCCTTATTTTTACCCTGGACCTGGATAAGACCAGCCACCGCTCTGTCAAGGTTCATGGGGGAACGGAACTCTCTGGGCTGAGTGGAAAGCTAGCTTTAAGAGCCGGATATGATGAGGGTGATATTACCGCCGGTCTGGGCATAAGCCCGATGAAGGGCCAAAAGGTTCAAACCAGGCAGTATTATCGTGAAGGACGAAGATACTATGGGGCCGGAAGAGGTAGAGAAACCGAAGCCGTAGTTCCGGGAGGTCTCAAGTTGGATTACACGGTGCTTAATAATAGTGATTTGGGTCTATCTCACCGTTTTTCGATCTCGTATCGCTTCTAACGACTTTCGGGTTTCGAATCTCGAGGCACCCAGAACCCGAAACCCGAAACTCGAAACTCGTATGAAAGACTACCGCCGATTTTTAAAGCCGGAGGTCATATCCAGATTATCCGGTCTTCAGATAAAGGCCAGGCTGGTGGTGGAAGGTTTTATCGCCGGTCTCCATAAGTCTCCCTTCAGGGGTTTCAATGTAGAATTTGCCGAATATCGTCCTTATGTGCCGGGAGATGAAATCCGTTACATAGATTGGAAGGCCTACGCTAAGAGTGACAAGTTTTATATCAAGGAATTTGAAGAAGAAACCAACCTTAAGGCCTACCTTCTCTTAGATGCCAGCGCTTCGATGGGATATAGTTCCGGGAAGGTAAGTAAACTCGAATACGGCTCCTACCTGGCAGCTTCTTTAACCTATCTGATGCTTAAGCAGCAAGATTATGTTGGTTTGATTACCTTTGATGAGGGGATTCGCCACTACATTCCGCCCCGAGGACATCCTGCCCACCTCCATGCGGTCCTGGAAGGATTAGAAAGTCTTACGCCCAGAGGAGAGACAGGTATCAGCCGAACCCTGCACGAGTTAGCTGAACGGATTAAACGTCGGGGACTCTTTGTAATCATTTCCGACCTGTTTGATGACCAGGCGGCAGTTATGGCCGGATTGAGCCATCTGCGGCATAAGAAACACGAGGTGCTTCTCTTCCATTTACTTGATAATTATGAGCTTACCTTCCCTTTTGACGGTTCCCTCCTTTTTAAAGATATGGAAGATGGCACTGAACTTCCGATTGAGGCAGATTATCTCAGAGAAGAATATCTTTCCCATGTAAAAGGCTTTATTGACCAGATGCAGCAAGCATGCGGACAGGCAGCTATAGATTACGTTTGCTTCGATACCAGCACCCCTTTAGATTACGGTTTGAGTTCTTATTTAACCAAGCGGATGAGGAGGTAAACATTGCGGAATGCAGAATGAGAAATCCGAAATCCAAAATCCAAAATCGAGGGTGACTGTCTGTCTGCTATTCCTTCTGGTATTCGGAGTCAAGGCCCAGGCCCAACAAGGAGAAGGCTTCCTCGACCAGGAGTTGATCCCGGCCGGTGTGGGAGCAGGGGAAGCCACGGTTTTGCCCTTCGGTCACCAATTACTTGAGACCGGCCAAGTCCAGGAAGGAGACTATTTATTAGAAGGAGCGGCCCTGACTCCCCCTGACTACCGCTTAGGTCCGGGAGATATTTTGAATATCAATATCTGGGGCAAGTTAAATACCAGTTACCGTCTTCAGGTGACACCTGAGGGGAAGATATTTATCCCCGGGGTGGGAGAATTATTCATCCAGAACTTGACTATTGGGCAGACTCAGGAGATGGTCTGGAAACAGGTGGGTAAATACTACAAGGATATTGAAGTCAATGTCCTACTGACCGGACTTCGGCCTATCAGGGTCTTTGTTCTTGGACGGGTAAGGCAGCCGGATATTTACAGATTCAGCCCCCTTGACCATGTCTCTACCGCCATAAAAAAAGCCGGCGGACTGGAACCTTCCGGGTCGATAAGAAGGATACAGCTAAGACGAAATCCAGCGCCCAGAGCACAGAACCCAGAAAGAAATCTGCCATCCGAAATCGAAGTAGATCTCTATCGGTTTTTCATTAGGGGAGAATTGGCACAAAACCCGCTCCTAGAAGCCGATGATGTAATTTATGTCCCGCCGGCCGGGCCCACCGTGAGCATAGAAGGAAAGGTTAAGCGTCCTGGTCAGTACGAGATCAAGGATGAAGAAGGATTTGAGGATCTGCTAATTATGGCAGGCGGTTTCCATCCTGAGGCCTATGTCCCCAAAGTCCTTATCAAGAGAATCACACCCGCCAAGAAAAGCAGCGCCTTTTGGATTGATCCGACTGACCTGAAACCAGGCTTTAAACTTGAGAACGGCGACCAGATTACTATATACTCTTACGATCAGCAGGTAGAGGATACGGTCCTCTTAAAAGGCCAGGTAGCGAAACCGGGTATTTACACCCTTTCGAGAGGGGAAACATTAAGAGGCGTTATCCTCAGGGCCGGTGGGATTACCTCGGCGGCTACCAGGGAAGAGGTCAAAATAGAACGGAAAGGCGAGGTCTTAAGTGTCAATCTTTATGACCTGATGATAGAGAAAGACCCGGAAGCTGACCTTGAGTTGCTCAATGGAGATGTGATTACTCTCCCGGCGGCCCCGAATACGGTTACCGTAGTGGGAGAGGTTCAGACCGGGGGAACATTCCCCTACGAGCCGGCCAGGACAGTCAGTTATTATTTGGGGTTAGCCGGCGGATTCTCCGAACGGGCTAATGAAAGACGGATCGAGATCACTCGAAGAGATGGCTCTACCAGAAAGGTAAAGCGAGAGACTGTGGTAGAGGCGGGGGAGACCATTGTGGTTGACCGGCTGGAGATCAAGGGCTGGAGAGATTGGCTGAGTGTCTTGGTGCAGGGCTTTACCCTGGTCTTTATGGTGGATAGTATTGCGAAGTAAGGAGACAGTAGACAGTGGACAGTAGGTAGTGGACAGGTAAGCGTTCAGCACATGATCCTGGATGCTCGATGCTCGATCCTCGATGCTCGATGCTCGATGCTCGATGCTCGATCTTCGATCCTCGATCCTCGATGCTCGATCCTCGATGCTCGATGCTCGATCCTCGATGCTCGATGCTCGATCCTCGATCCTCGATGCTCGATCCTCGATGCTCGATCCTCGATGCTCGATCCTCGATGCTCGATGCTCGATGCTCGATCCTCGATGCTCGATGCTCGATCCTCGATGCTCGATCCTCGATGCTCGATCCTCGATGCTCGATCCTCGATGCTCGATGCTCGATGCTCGATGCTCGATCCTCGATGCTCGATCCTCGATGCTCGATGCTCGATCCTC
>JBFMHI010000076.1 GCA_040753085.1 bacterium
ACCACCCTCCCCTAACCCCTCCCATCAAGGGAGGGGAAGCTCTTATGCCGACGCTGTCAGGACAAAAGGAGATGAAACTTAACCCATAGCACTATAATCTGTAATGAGCTTACTTTTTTAACTTGATCTTGAGTAGATACAAGAAATCAGCATATGTCTCAACTACAAGCACCGCAGTTATTCCTGCAACGGTGAATGTGGCTGCCTTGCTAATCCAAATATTTGCCGTGCTTGTAGTTGGGGGATTGGTCTGCCTCGCCCTCAAGAAAGGATGAGCCCGGGCTAACCAATCACTGCACCCGACCAAAAAGCTGGCGCTTTTTGGCGGGTGAGTTTCAGCGTTAGGCCGACTGCTTCGCGCTCGGCCTAACGGCGCAGCGGCTGAGCCGTTACTTTTTGACAATATCTTCACTATTTTCAGGAGAAAAGGTATGAATGAACTTGAATTTAAAGAAAGAATCTTAAATGGCGAGGATTTACATACCGATTTCAAAAAAAAACTTACTGATAATGAAGAACTTGCAAGAGGTATTGTCTGTTTTGCAAATACAGATGGAGGTCAAATAATAATAGGTGTCCGTGATAATGGTGAAATTCCTGGATTAGATAAAAAAGAGATTGATGAAACGATAAGGAGAATTGATGATGTAGCCTTTAATAGATGTGAACCACCCTGTACCGTAGTAACTGAGACATTAATAGTTGATGAGAAAAATATAATAATAGTAAATGTTCCTAAAGGGGAGCAAAGACCTTACAGAACTGGTAGCGGGTTATACTACATCCGAAGTGCAAATAGATGCAGACAGGCATCAAGAGAAGAGTTACTGCGTCTCTTCCATGCTACTGAAAGTATATATTACGATGAGATTGAAATTTTTAAAGCGTCTATTAAAGATATTGACATAAACTTTTCTAAGAAATTTTTAGAAAAGTATTTTGGATTAGAAGTAGAAGATGAAAATTTAATGCACTATTTAATTAATATAAAAGCGCTTTCAAGGAACAAAAAGCCAACCCTGGCAGGAATTATGTTCTTTGCGGAAAATCCTCAATTCTATGTCCCAACTTCAAACATAATTACTGCTTATATAGATGGGAATGATATATCTATTCCGCCATCTGATAAAAAAGAGATCGACGGTAAAATTCCACAAATGCTTGAAGATTGTATTAGATTCCTAAGGATTTATATAAAAGAAAAACATATTATAAAAGGACTTGAAAATGAAAAATATCCTGAGATTGAAGATTTTGTCCTAAGAGAAGCCCTTGTTAACTCAGTCGCACATAGAGATTATACTATTAGTGCTCCTATACGAGTATTTATATTCAACGATAGGATAGAATTTCGGACACCAGGCAAACTACCCAATACGGTCAATATTGAAAACCTTAAAATAGGTGCTGCCCATGTATTGAGAAATCCAACTATATATATATTGTTAAGTAAGATGGGGCTGGTTACTCATACTGGAACTGGAATAAAAAGAATAATAGAATCTGTAAAGAAAACCACGGGTCGTAATGTGAACCTTGAGGTTATTGGGAACGAGTTTATTTTAACTATACCGAGATGGTAATGGGTAGATAGAATAGGGGGAAGATATGGGAAGGATCACAGTCGGGCTTGTCCCACAAGGGCTGCCTTTGAAATGCTTGAGCTGTATAGGGGGAAACTTCCATGTACAGTTCTTAGGGGGGGATGGGGCCCCTGACCTACCCGATCAAAATAATATATTACTTGCAGGAGGAATCATTATGAAAACAAAAATGACTATGATTTACTGGAAAGGAGAAAAGTTTTGGCTTGGAAGACTTCTCGAACATCCAGAAATTATGACGCAAGGAGAGTCTCTTGAAGAATTAGAAGAAAATATTAAGGATGCATATCTAATGATGGCTATGGATGATGTGCCTAAAGAATACGAAATGAAAGAAGTTACGATATGAAACGAGAAGAGTTTATCCGCCAGTTAATGAAAGGGGGCTGTGTTTTATTAAGACCTGCGCAAAGCACGATATTTATATGAATCCCTCTACAGGCAAGAAACAAGCTGTTCCAAGACATACGGAGATTGATAACGATTTAGTAAAACATATCAGAAAATATTTGGGGCTGAAGTAGCCTATAGCTGATTTGAAGGGGCCTATCCTGAACCCCGGCAGCCCACAATCTCGACTGGCCCCAGCCATTCTCACGTTGGTGAAAAATGTCTTGCTCAAAGATGCGAAATACGTGGAGCGAGTGAAGCGTCGCTACCGAATGTTTCGAGACAAGATAGACGGGTTCAAACAAACGAAGCTGAACAAGAGGGCTTAACAAACGCGGTGGCGCCGAACCCTCCTTCGCCCTTCGGGCTACGGTGGGCGGTTCATCGCAGACCGTTTTACATTCGTGCCGTATTAACGCACGACGAGTATAATAAAGGCCAAGGGAAAGAGTAAGCCATGGTGGTAGAAGGCGAGCATCCTCAGTTGTAAATTGCCAATTAATTCAACTAATAAAGAGAACGATTATATCTTAATGGGGGCCGGGATGCAGATGAGTCGTCAACCTGGCGAGGGGAAGAACCGACTTAGAGGCTAAGGAGTATTTAATGATCAAGCTTACTATAAATAATAAAGAAATCGAGGCCCATGAAGGGCAGACGGTCTTAGAGGCAGCTAAAACAGCCGGGATCGAGATACCTACCCTTTGTTACCTCCAGGGAATTCCCCCTTATGGCGGGTGCCGGCTTTGTGTGGTCGAGGTTAGCTCAGGCGGCCGGCCAAGGGTGGTTGTTTCCTGCCTTTATCCGGTGGCGCAAGGGCTTCAGGTTGTTACGGATTCAGAGGAGATCATCAAGATAAGGAAGATCATTGTTGAGCTGCTTCTGGCCAGATGCCCTAACTCGGCGCCTATTCAGAAACTGGCCGCTTCTTTTGGCCTGAAAGAGCCTCGATTCCCAAAGCGAGATGACAACTGCATCCTGTGCGGCCTGTGTGTGCGGGCATGCAATGAGGTGATGGGCCGGGGCGCCATTGGCTTTGTGGGGCGGGGTATTGAACGAAAGGTCAAAGCCCCCTTTGACGGCCGGTCTCCTGTCTGTATGGCTTGCGGCGCCTGCCTCCAGGTCTGTCCCACCGGCGCCATCAGGCCAGAGGATGTTTCTACCCAAGAGGTCCGACCCATCCTTTCCGAATACGACATGAATCTAAAAGGCCGGCCAACCATCTACATCCCTTATCCCCAGGCCGTGCCCAAAAAGGCGGTTATTGATCCAACCACCTGCGTCGGGTTAAATACTGGAAAGTGCCGGGTCTGTGCCGAGGTCTGCGAGGCTAAGGCCATTGATTTTGAGCAGAGAGAAGAAAAGATCAACCTCGATGTCGGTTCTATAATCCTGGCCTCAGGGTTTGAGCTGATTGACCCGAAGATCAAAGGCGAATATGGCTATAGCTATTATCCTAATGTCTTGACTTCCCTTGAATTTGAGCGGTATCTTTCCGCCTCTGGGCCTACGGGTGGCCACGTCATCAGGCCTTCTGACCAGGCTGAGCCTAAAAAGGTCGCCTGGATTCAGTGCGTTGGCAGCCGTGATATAGACCGGCCTTATTGCTCTTCAGTTTGCTGTATGTATGCCACCAAGGAGGCTATTATTGCTAAAGAACATTCACCAGAGCTTGAGCCAACCATATTCTTTATGGATTTGCGGGCCTTTGGCAAGGGATTTGATAAATACTACCAGCGGGCAGAAAAGGAATACGGCGTGCGATATATCAGGTCGCAGGTCTCTAAGGTCTATGAGATGCCCCATACCCGAAATCTTCAGATACGATACCTGGTAAATGGAGACCGGCGGGAGGAAGAGTTTGACCTGGTGGTCCTCTCGGTGGGCTTGCGGACAAAAGAGAAACTGAGACAATTAGCCGACATCTTAGGGGTGGAGAGAAATACCTACGACTTCATCCAGAGTCAGGCATTTTCGTCTACTACCCTGAAGGAAGGCATCTATGCCTGCGGGGCGGTTGAGGAGCCAAAGGATATTCCCGAGACGGTAATGCAGGCCTCGGCCGCGGCAGCCTGTGCAGAAGAGTTGCTGCAGGATGTCCGGGGAGAATTAATCGAGCATAAAGCATATCCTCCCGAAAGGGACATAAATGGCCAGGAACCAAGAATCGGTGTCTTTGTTTGCCGATGTGGGATCAATATTGCGGCCACGGTAGATGTGCCGGCTGTAGTCAAATATGCCGGGACTTTGCCCCATGTGGTCGTTTCTCAAGAGGCTATCTATGCCTGTTCTTCTGATAATCAGGCCAAAATAAGAGAGGCTATAACTAACCATAAACTCAATCGGGTGGTCGTGGCCGCCTGCACGCCCAGGACTCACGAACCGCTCTTTCAGGGGACCATCCGTGAGGCCGGGCTAAACCCCTATCTGTTTGAGATGGCCAATATTCGGGATCAATGTTCCTGGGTGCATCAGAGTCTCCCCGCCGAAGCCACGGCCAAGGCCAAAGACCTGGTCAGAATGGCGGCGGCCAGTTCCAGGCATCTTCAACCCCTTCATTTACTTCAGGCTGAGATAACCCGAGTCGGTCTGGTCATTGGAGGCGGGGTTTCCGGGATGAGGGCCGCTCTGTCGTTGGCCTCGCAGGGTTTTAAGGTCCATCTAATAGAGAAGGAAGCCGAATTAGGCGGCAACCTGCGTCGGGTTTATTTTACCCTGAAGGGTAATGATCCCCAGGCCTATCTGAAGTCCCTGATAGAGCAGATGCGGAATCACCAGTTAATCGAGGTGCATCTGTCCAGCGAACTGGAAGAAATAACCGGCCATGTCGGGCATTTTAAATCCGCCATCCGTAATCCGCAATCCACCCTCGATGAGATTGAGCATGGGGTGTTGATTGTGGCTACAGGTGGGACAGAATACCAGCCCACCGAATACCTTTATGGTCAGGATAAGCGGGTTATTACCCAATTAGAATTGGAGAAGCACCTGGTCTATCCGCCATCTGACATCCGCCATCCGCATTCGGTAGTGATGATCGGCTGTGTTGGTTCCAGAGATGAAGAGCGGCCCTATTGCAGCCGTCTGTGTTGTGCCCAGGCGATTAAGAATGCCCTTAAGATAAAAGAGAAATACCCCCAAACCGATGTTTACTATCTCTATCGAGACATCAGGACTTACGGATTTAAAGAGAGCTATTATCAGGCGGCCAGAGAGGCCGGGGTGATCTTCATTCGATATGATGAAGGACATAAGCCGGAGGTTACTGGCGGTGACAGGCTGCAGGTAAAGGTCAGGGATCCGATCTTAGGCGAAGACCTGATCCTGGAACCGGATTTGATGGTTTTAAACGCGGCGGTAGTGGCTCGACCGGAGGCCAGTAAGATTTCGGAAGCCCTCAAGGTGACCCTGGGAAGTGACGGTTTCTTCTTAGAGGCCCATCTGAAGCTGCGACCGGTAGATTTTGCTACTGACGGCATGTTTCTGGCCGGACTGGCCCATTCACCCAAGCCGCTTTCTGAAAATATCTCCCAGGCGGAAGCGGCGGCCGGCCGGGCGGTCACTGTTCTGGCCAAAGATTATCTGGAGGTGGGCGGGGTAATTTCAGTGGTTGACACCGAGGTATGCGCCGCCTGCTTGACCTGTGTCCGGGCATGTCCTTACGAGGTGCCTTTTATTAATCCTGACGGCGTGGCTGAGATAGATCCGGCCAAATGCCACGGCTGCGGTATCTGTGCGGCTGAATGTCCGGCCAAGGCTATCCAGTTATGTCACTTCCAAGACGTGCAGATTCTGGCTAAGTGTGAAGGGGCTATGCATTAAGAGAAGGAGGGGGGATAAAAATTATGGTAAGAATATTACTGATACTGCTGATCATAGTATTATCATCTGCTTCGACCGCCACGGCTGTTCAGGTAGCTCCAAGGATAACTGACCGGGGGATAATAGAAGCCCTGGCTGTTATACGCGGGGATATTAATAACCTGCAAGGTGACCTCCAGGGTCTGCGAGAGGAGGTTAAAGAGGTTAAAGGTGACCTCCAGGGTCTGCGAGAGGAGGTTAAAGGTGACATTCAGGGTCTGCGAGAGGAAGTTCAACGTTTAGAAGGACGTCTGGACTGGGGGTTTGGTCTATTATTTTCAGGGATGCTGATATTAATGGGATTTGTCTTGTGGGACAGGAGAACTACCTTAGCCCCTCTGGTGAAAGAGATGAAAGAAAAAGACTCTGAGATAGCGGAGCTTAAAAAGCAGGTGAAGGAAGCAATTTTGCTTAAGGATATCCTTCGGGGATATGCGAAAGAAGAACCGAAACTGGCTGGACTTATGAGGGCAGAAGGGTTATTGTAAATGTAACTACTCAAGACTAAGTTAAGCAGTTAGTTGGGAGACAAAGCAAAATTCCCTCTCCCTTGATGGGAGAGGGATAGGGTGAGGGTGAAATGGGCGGGCAATATTATTACTCTTGCTAAAAACCTTAGAAAAAGAGCTACCACCCTCCCCTAACCCCTCCCATCGGGAGGGGAAGCCCTTATGCCGACGCTGTCAGGACAAAAGGAGATGGAACTTAACCCATAGCACTATAATCTGTAATGAGCTTACTTTTTTAACTTGATTTTGAGTAGATACTTGTAAATTAAGGAGACTGGAAAATGGCTGATGATTTCAAACCGAAGATTGTGGCCTTTTGCTGTCATTACTGTGCTTATGGGGCAGCGGATCTGGCCGGTTCTATGCGGCTTCAGTATCCACCTAATATCAGGGTAGTCAGACTTCCATGCACGGGCAAGGTGGATGTGCTGTATCTACTTCGGGCCTTTGAGGAAGGGGCTGATGGCGTCTATGTGGCCGGTTGCCTGGAAGGGAACTGTCACTTCTTAAAGGGCAATATCAGGGCCAGAAAGCGGGTGGAATATGCCAAAAACCTTCTGGATCAGATTGGTTTGGGCGGAGCTCGGTTAGAGATGTATAATATGAGCGCCTCGATGGGCACTAAATTTGCCGAGGTGGCGGCAGAGATGACCAGGCGGATAAAAGAATTGGGGGCCAGTCCACTCAACCGAAAGTGAAATCCCTGTAGATGGTTGGATACAAATGAAAATACGGATTGACACGCCCACTCTAAAGAAGTTTTTCGGTAACCGTTCAGCCACCAAGGCACGAAGACAGGAAGGTCTTAGTGTCTTTGTGGCTGAACACTTACAAAAAAATCAGTGTTTCATCCGTGTCCATCTGTGGCTGAATAGTTACAGATATTAGCTGAAAGAGAATTCAACCACAAATGGTGATTCTTAGAGGCTGTCTGAAAAGTCCTGTTAGGGACGTAATGTTTATAGACATGAGCGCCCACCGTTATTTTTAGTCCCGTTAGGGGCGACATGTTCGCTTTGCTAAGTTTACTTCTTGAACATTTCGCTCCTAACGGAGCTTGGGTTTATGAGAAAAACGGCTACTATAAACATTTTGCCCCTACGGGGCTGATTAACGCATCAACTTTTCAGACAGGCTCTTACTGAGGTTAAGAGAAAGGTGGGATGGTTGATATGATCATTGCGGCACAAAAACCGTTAGAAGAAATAAAGTCAATAGTGACTAAGCACAAAAAAATACTCCTGCTGGGCTGCGGAACCTGCGTTACGGTCTGTATGGCCGGCGGAGAGAAGGAAGTGGGGATATTGGCTTCGGCTTTGCGAATGGCCCGCAGGCTGGCGGGAAACGAGATTGAGATAATTGAGGCTACTATTCTCAGACAGTGTGAATGGGAGTATCTGGAAGAGATAACTCAAAAGGTGGACGAGGTGGAGGCCGTGCTTTCTATGGCTTGTGGGGTAGGCGTCCAGGCTATGGCTCAGCAGTTTCCGGATAAGCTGATCTATCCGGCCCTGAACACGACTTCCCTGGGGATGCCTGTTCAGCCCGGATTATGGGTGGAAAATTGCCGGGGATGCGGCAACTGCGGTCTGGCCAGGTTTGGGGCGGTCTGTCCCATTGCCCGCTGCTCCAAAAATTTATTAAACGGCCCCTGCGGCGGTTCTCAGAACGGCAAATGTGAGGTCAATCCTGAGACAGACTGCGGCTGGCAGTTGATTTATGAGCGGCTGGAAAGGTTGGGTCAACTGGAACTATTAGAAGATATCCTGCCGCCCAAGGATTGGTCTACGGATCGAGATAATGGGCCAAGGCGGACCATCAGAGAAGATGTGTTTATTGCAGATGTTAAGGGAGGGAAGGCATAATGAAGAGACTATTTAAAGATGCCCTGAAATCGGGTGATTTTGTCATTACTACTGAGATCGGCCCTCCCAAAGGCACTAATATTGAAAAGATGCTTCATCATATCGACCTCTTGAAGGATAAAGTGGACGGGCTTAATGTGACCGACAATCAATCATCGGTGATGAGGCTTTCCTCGCTGGCTGTCTGCCACCTGATCAAAGACCGCGGAGGCCAGCCTATCCTTCAGATGACCTGCCGGGACAGAAACCGGATGGCCCTTCAAGCCGACCTGTTATCGGCTTATGTCCTGGGCGTGGAAAATGTCCTCTGTCTGACCGGGGATCATATTATGCTGGGCGACCATAAAGGGGCCAAGCAGGTCTTCGATTTGGACTCGGTGCAATTAATTGCCGCCGTCAGGACGTTAGAGGGCGGTAAGGATATCGGGGGAAACGACCTGGATGGGGCGGTCTCTTTTTGTGTCGGGGCGACGGCTACGCCGGAGGCGGACAGGATGGGACCCCAATTATTGAAATTCAGAAAGAAGATCAAGGCCGGGGCAGAATTTTTTCAGACCCAGGCCGTCTATGACATGGACAAGTTAAAGGAATTTATGAAATATGCTGGCCAGTTTGAAGAAGTGAAGATACTGGCCGGGATACTGGTGCTGACCTCGGTCGGTATGGCCACGTACCTGAACGCCAAGGTAGCCGGCGTAACGGTTCCGGAAAAACTTATTGAAGAAGTCAAGTCGGCCGGAAAAGGGCAGGGGATCGTCAAGGGCAAGGAGATCGCGGCCCGACATATTAAGCAGATAAAAGAAGAGGGCATCTGCCATGGGGTTCATTTGATGGCTATCGGCAAAGAGGAGATCGTGCCTGAGATACTTAAGATGGCCGGGATAAAATAGGAGGTGAGGAAATCAATGGAAAGAGAAAAGGCGGATAAATTACAAGCCATTATTGAAAAATACAAGGGAATAAAGGGTGCTTTGATTCCGGCCCTTCAGGAAGTGCAGGACTTATTTAATTACTTACCGGATAAGGCCCTCCAGGCGGTGGGAAAGGGCTTAAAGATTCCTTTAAGCCGCATCTATGGCGTGGTCACCTTTTACACCCAATTTCATCTTGTTCCTCAGGGTAAGAATTCTATTCACGTCTGTACCGGGACGGCCTGCCACGTCAAAGGGGCTAAAAAGATCCTTGAAAGGATAGAAAGTCTACTGGGGATTAAAGATGGGGACACTACCGAAGACCTTAATTTTACTTTAAGATCGGTTCGTTGTGTGGGCACATGTTTCCTGGCCCCGGTGATGATGATCAACCAGGATTATTTTGGAGAATTGGCTGAAAAGAAAATAGAAGAGGCCATCAAACAGTATAATTAGAAGAGGAGTGGACTTATGGAACAACGATTATTTAAGACATTCGATGATTTGGCTCAATACCGTAAATCATTGAATACCCTGAATGACCCTGATAAAACTTATGTTCGTATCTGCATGACCGGATGCCGGGCGCGTGGGGCGGCCAGTGTGCGAGATGCCTTGGCCACAGGCATTGAAGAAAAAGGATTAAAGGATAAGATAGAGGTAATAGAGACCGGCTGTATGGGGTTTTGTGCCAAGGCGCCGGTGATGGTCATTGATCCGGCGGATATATTCTATCAAGGGGTAACGCCTGAAGATGCCCTGGATATTATAGAAAAGACCCTCATTAATAATAAGGTGGTAAACAGGCTGTGCCTTAAAGGTCCTAAAGGGGGAGCCAAGATAGTTCATTCCAAAGACATCCCCTTTTATAAGGATCAGAAAACGATTGTTCTGCGTAACTGCGGCCGGATTAATCCCACCAGTCTGGCTCACTATATTGAAAGAGATGGATATTCGGCCCTGGCTAAGACGCTTTCGGAGATGCCTGCCGAGGGCGTGATTGAAGAGGTGAAACAATCGGGTTTGCGTGGCCGCGGCGGCGGCGGCTTTCCCACCGGCCTGAAATGGCAATTTGCCAGGGCAGCCAAGGAGACGCCCAAATACATTATATGTAATGCCGATGAAGGTGATCCCGGCGCCTTTATGGACCGGGCCGTCCTAGAAGGAGACCCCCATTCTGTAATTGAAGGCATGATTATCGGGGGGTATGCTATTGGATCTAATGAAGGTTATATCTATGTCCGGGCGGAATATCCGATTGCCGTAGACCATCTGACCATAGCCATTGCCCAGGCGGAAGAGGCCGGGCTGTTAGGAGAAAATATCCTGGGTTCTGGTTTCAGCTTTAAATTAAAGATCAAACAAGGGGCCGGGGCCTTTGTCTGCGGGGAAGAAACAGCCCTGATAGCCTCGATTGAAGGCAAGCAAGGCCGCCCCAGGCCGCGGCCGCCTTTTCCAGTCCAGTCAGGACTCTGGGGGAAGCCGACCAATATTAACAATGTGGAAACGTGGGCCAATATTCCGCCGATTATCCTTAACTCTGCTTCCTGGTTCAGCAGTCTGGGCACTGAAAGGAGTAAAGGCACCAAGGTCTTTGCCCTGGCCGGCAAGATAAACAATACCGGACTGGTGGAAGTCCCCATGGGGATTAGCCTGCGCCAAGTCATCTTTGATATCGGGGGGGGCATACCCAAGGACAAGAAATTCAAGGCGGTTCAAATAGGTGGGCCCTCAGGCGGATGTGTCCCGGCTGAGCATTTAGACCTGCCGATCGATTATGATTCATTGCAGGAAATGGGCGCTATTATGGGCTCCGGCGGCATGGTCATTGTGGACGAGAACAATTGTATGGTTGAATTGGCCAGGTTCTTCCTGGAATTCACCCAGGATGAGTCTTGCGGCAAATGCGTTCCATGCCGGATAGGCACCAAAAGAATGTTAGAGATATTAACCAGGATCACCTGGGGGGAAGGGAAGGAAGAGGATATTGACACCCTGGTCAAGCTTGGCCGAATGATTAAGGATTCCTCCCTTTGCGGTCTGGGCCAAACCGCGCCTAATCCTGTTCTTTCCTCTATTAGATACTTCAGAGACGAGTATGAAACTCACATCAAGGAGAAAAGATGCGCCGCCGGCAGTTGTAAGGAGCTGACCACTTATGTCATTAACCCTGAAATGTGTACGGGTTGTATGCTTTGTGCCAAGAGATGTCCCAACGTCGCCATTACAGGGGAAAAGAAAAGGCCTTATACCATAGACCCCACAAAATGTATCAAATGCGGTCTCTGTTTTGAGTCCTGTAAATTCAAGGCGGTGGAGATTAAAGGGGCTAATTCAGCTTAAATATGCTTGAGGTGGCTTTACCATACAGCGAGAAAAAATCATTAGTCTGGATGAAAAGATCCTTCAGTGGTTTAAATATGCCGCCCGCCGTCATAGCGGATACCAGACCATGATGAGCGAAGTGCTTAAATCCTACGTCTCGATATTCAAGTTTTTTCGACCTGCGCCGTCAGACTTTCAGGGGTTGAAACCGCTAAAGCGGTTATGATTCTGGATATTATCCTATCCGTAACACCCTGATAAATCAGAGTGCTAAACTCAAGTAAACATATGAGAATAGCACCCCGATTTATCGGGGTGAATCGGAGAACACTAACAAACCAAAGCAACCGCTTTAGCGGTTTTTAAGAAAACCTTGGATATCGAGTATGTGGATGTGCAGGAAATGAAACAACTTCAGAAGATGAGGTAATGTAATGGGTACCATTAAGGTTACGACCACTATCACCAATCTGGCCAAATCCAGGGAAGGATATGAGGCCGAGTTTTTAGTGGATACAGGGTCGATTGATTGTATGGCTCCTGAAGGCAAGCTGAAAGAAGCAGGTATTGAAGTTGAAGGTAAAGATGTATATGAATTAGCTAATGGGCAGCCGGTAGAATATAACTACGGATATGCCCGAGTTGCCTTTATGGGTTCGGAAACGGTGGCTCAAGTTATTTTTGGGCCGGAAGAAGCAGAACCGATCCTTGGTGTGGTAGCCCTGGAAAATGTAGGGATTGCCGTCGACCCGGTTTCGAGGACTTTAAAGAGGATGACGGCAAAGTCATTGAAGTAGACCGGAGCAATGAGGAATGTAGGGATTGCCGTCGACCCGGTTTCGAGGACTTTAAAGAGGATGACGGCAAAGTCATTGAAGTAGACCGGAGCAATGAGGAATGTAGGGATTGCCGTCGACCCGGT
>JBFMHI010000077.1 GCA_040753085.1 bacterium
GTGGGCCGGGGAGTTATCTGACCAGGAAGGAGGCGGCCCATTGGGACGGTAAGGATAATGATGGGAAGGGGGTGGCCAGTGGGATATATCTTTATCAGCTTCGGGCTGGACCTTATATCTCGACCAGAAAGATGATCATACTCAAATGATTGCGGATTGCAGATTTCGGATTGCAGATTGAAAAATAAATCTCTCGCAAAGGCGCAAAGGCGCAAAGGCGCAAAGACGCAAAGGCGCAAAGGCGCAAAGATAAAACAAATAAGGAGGTAGATGGAATGAAGAGGTATCAAATCTTGACCCTGATGGGTATTCTGTTAGTTGGGCTGTCCAAGATGGCCCTGGCGGCTGATTGGTGGGATACCAGCTACTCTTACCGGCGGCAGATAGAGATTTCAATTATTGCCTCAGGTATCCATGAACTGGAAGCCGGTTATTCATGTAGTGTTACGCTGGATACGACTGATGGAAGCAGGTTTCAGCCTGATGGGGATGATCTTAGAGTAATTTACTGGAACGGAAGTTCTAATGTAGAGTTACATAGAGATGTAATAGGCCCGAATTCTACCAATACCAAAGTCTGGTTTGCCACTCAGAGATCTATTTTTAACCCAGCTGCGGGCCCAGGCATAGATAACAACTATTACCTTTACTATGGGAACCCAGGCGCCAGTAATCCGCCGGCTAATCTTAACAATGTGTATATCTTCGGCGACGATTTTGAGTCAGGGCTGGGACAATGGAGCTACTATAACGGTCAGGTGAGCACCTCCTCAGATGTGGCAGTTAGAGGTAACAAGAGCTTAAAAATAGACAATACCCGGAACAGCACCCATGATCAAATTTATATTAATAAGAGCTTTCCTTCCACCACCATCAAAGTAGATTACTATCTTCAAGGAGTCCAGACAACAGGTGCCTCTATGACGCATAATTTCCACCAGGGCGATACCCTGCCTACCCCTGACCAGGCCTACGGTCATTCTTCGACTATAAGCTGGTCGCAGTGGGATAACAAGAGCAAGATGGAATATTACGATGGTAGCTGGCACTCTTTTTATTCCCCTCTTCAGGCCAATTACTGGTATCATTTAGAGGAGTATTTCTATTTTAATTCAAGAAAGATGATGATAGAGGTGGATGGGGCAACTAAAGTTAATGACGAGACTGGGCTTATTCTCCAGCCGACGAGTGGGGTTAAATATTTTCGATTCTGGGCCTATGATGGTGAGCCAGGTAAGTTTTATATTGATGAGATCAGGATCCGTAAATACATTGACCCGGAGCCAACGACCTCACCTGGGACCGAAGAGTCTCAAGGACCATCTCCTTTAACTATTACTACCACCAGCTTGCCTTCAGGGACAGTGGGGACAGCTTATTCTCAGACAGTCTCAGCTACTGGGGGGACGACACCCTACACCTGATCAATCAGCGCCGGCTCTCTTCCGGGTGGTCTATCTTTAAATAGCTCAACAGGCGTTATTTCGGGCACACCTACCACCGCCGGCACCTCGACCTTCACGGTGCGGGTCCAGGACTCAAGCTCGCCAGTCCAGACAGATGATCAAGCCCTCTCCATCATCATCAATCCGGCTACCTTGACTATTACCACCACCAGCGTGCCTTCAGGGACAGTGGGGACAGCTTATTCTCAGATAGTCTCAGCCACTGGAGGGACGACACCCTACACCTGGTCAATTCTCTCCGGCAGTTTACCTCCAGGTCTGAGTTTGACTCCAGGGACTCCGAATGCTACCATTTCTGGCACCCCGACTACTGCCGGGACCTATAATTTCACTGTCCGAGTGACTGATGCCGCTTCCCAGACAGACGATCAACCCCTCTTTATTACCATTAATCCGGCCGGTGGCATTCCCATTAAGGTTGTTGCTCCTTCTTCTACTCCGGCTGATTCTGAATTCGAGGTTGAAATTCAGGTAGGGGACGCTGGCCATCCGGTCTCTAACTTCTTTGGGCTCTCCTTTTGCCTTAATTATAGTCCGGCTGGGAATGTAACCGAGGTTGTATCTGTAGACACGGAACCAGGATTCCTGGGGAACGATCAGACCAACCATGATGAAGCAAATACTACAACAGGCACGATAAGAATAGGGGTGAGTCGAAAGAGACCGGCCTCCGGAGTGAGTGGCTCCGGCGTGGTGGCCAGAATAAGGCTGAGGGCCTCGGCTTATGCGGCCGGACAGACAGTCACTTTCAGTCTGAGCGATGTAGATGCCCGAGACCCAAATGGGGGGGTGATTTCACTTAACCCTGTTTCCGATTCAATTACGATAACTGATTTTGTGGTCTGGCCCGGGGATACGGACAATAATGGGGTGGTTAATGAGTTAGACATCTTTCCGGTGGCTAACTACTGGCTCTCTACCGGGGCAGCCAGAAGTGATAATGGTTTCACCTGGGGGGCTCAAAGAGCTACTCCCTGGACCCCGGCGGAGGCAACTTATGCTAATGCCAATGGCGATGGCCAAGTAAGTGAAAAAGAGGTAGTAGTGATTGGTGTCCACTGGGGACGGACCCATGGGGGCGGCAGTCCAGCCCCGGGCAGAGAGATCTTATCCGCCGAGATAAACCATGCCAGAAATCTGGAGGCCTATCGGGCCATGTATCGCTTACTGGAAGATAGTCCGAAGTCAGAGGCGGTAACCAGGATGAAAGACCTTTTGGCTTCCTTGATTGACCTGGGCTTGAGGGGGCAGATCACGGGGAGAACCGGTCTGGCCCAGAACTACCCCAATCCGGTCAATCCTGAGACCTTTATTCCCTTCACCCTGGATTCAAAAAGTGAAGTAAAGATTCTGATCTATGATTTAGCGGGGCAATTGGTAAGGACTCTGGATATGGGCGAGAGAGAGTCAGGAGCTTACTTCACCCAGAAGGAGGCGGCCTATTGGGATGGAAAAGATGAGGCTGGCCGGGAGGTAGCCAGTGGGGTGTATTTCTGCCAGCTTCAGGCCGGGGATAAGATCTTTACTAAAAGGATGATTGTAGTTAAATAATAAAATAAGCGTAACTGCTCGGGTAGATAGACTGAAGACTTAAGACTGAAGGCTAAAGACTGAAGGCTAAAGGCTGAAGGCTGAAGGCTGAAGGCTGAAGGCTGAAGGCTGAAGGCTGAAGGCTGAAGGCTGAAGACTTAAGACTGAAGGCTGAAGGCTGAAAGCTGTCCCTAAAAGCCTTCGGTCTTCAAAGAAGGGCTGAGTAATTACAAATAAGCATAGATTACGGAGCATTGAGCCGGGGGTAATATTTTATCTTCATAGCTCAGTGCTCCGGGTTTCAGGCTTCTTCGTGTTCTACGCTCTTTATTCAGCGCTAAGAGGTGGTGAAAAAGTTGACAAGGATCGCCTATATATTTTCTCTGGCAGCTCTTTTAATCATCTGCTTTCTATTCGGTTGTGGCAGGAATCCTGTTGGAACTAAGTCAGAAGCAAGTATCTATGATCTTGAAGTAAGGCCTGCCTCGACAAAGGCTACCATAAGCTGGAAGACTGATATAGCCACTGTCTCGGAAATAGAATATGGCCCTCGCCTTAATTACAGTTACCAAGCAAAGGATGAGGGGACGGTCAGGTTCAAGCATGCCCTTGAAATCACAGGACTCATACCAGAGACCGAATATTTCTTCAGAATCGTTGGTGGAGAAGCCACTGGGTTTAGCTTTGTTACTTCATCAGAAGGATTGACCCTCAAGATTGACCCATGTCTGAAACAGGTGCAGGTAGGAGAAACCTTTCTCCTGGATATATGGGTGGAAAAGGTAAGCCACCTTTCAGAAGTAGGCTTAAGGTTCCATTTTGATCCAGCCGTGCTTGAGGGATTAGGAATTAGTTTCGGCGAATTCCTGGGAGATAACATACTTTCTCTCCCTAACACTTATGATCTGAAAGAGGGGATTATGGGTATTGGAATGGCCATAAAGAGGATCAAGCCTGGCGGAGAAAGAAAGGAGGTAAGTGGTTCAGGAATAGTAGCTCGACTTAGTTTCTCAGCCAGAGTTGCCGGGGAAACAGAGATTATTATCGATCGAGACAAGAAGGTATTGGCCCTTAAGAAACAGGACGGAAGGTCGTCCGTGGATGGCTTTGACCACCTTTTCCTGGGTTCGGCTCAAGTTATAGTAAATCCCTAACGATTTGACGCGCCGTGGAAGTTTTGGGATAGACTACTCAAAGCTTACGGACTTCAGCCGTTCGGCAGAGGGATACCCATTGACTGTAACGGACGGCCTTTTCGACTCTGCGGTGGAAATTGTGCAAGGCAGCGTGAACGATTGGAGTCCCGGGGGAATATGGGGGACGTTGGTGTAGTAAACAAATAACAGGTAGGAGTAAATTGCTTTCTCCACCAACGTCCCCCTTTTCCAACGTCCCCCTTTTCCTCCTTTTCCTGATACCTGAGGGCGTTTACCCCTCGAATCCACGTTGAGCCAAAAACGTAAAAAACAGAGGAGGCGATCAAGAAAAGATGGAGGATTTGAGATTAAAGGTAGTTGACAAATAGGGGGGATATGATAAAATGGTGCTCAGTTTGAAGGGAAAGAATCAAGTTGAATGGCAAATCGGATTTGTTGGGATGGTTCACTTTACTGTGAAAGCTTGCGGCTGAGGGGTAGGGTGGGCACTGCCCACCAAAAAGGCGTAGATGGCGAATAGATTGGGGGGTAATGCCCACCCTACTTCTGCGGAAGGTTAACCGCGCCTAAAGTTTCACAAGAAAATGGATGATTTTGAACCGTCCCGATTTGTTTCAATTTGCAGTCTGCGATCCGAAATGAAAGAGGAAGCAAGGATGCACGGATTTTGGATGCGGGGGAAAGGTTTTAAGTCTGCAATCCGAAATCTCGGGTACCCACGAAGTGGGTGCGCAATCCAAATGAAAGGAGATGAAGAAGATGGCAAGAAAATCCGGAAAGTGGATATTGGTGGGGAGTTTGGTCTCAATCCTGATGATGGGGGGGCTGGGGCTGCCTATGGAGAAAAAAGCTGCTAAGAGTGAGGAGCCAACTTTGCAAGAAGGAGTCCAGACAGAAGCTGCGGCAGAGGTTAAAGAAAGCCCAGCGATAGTAAAAGGTAAGAAGAGTCAACCAGCAGCCGAGGCTAAAGGTGAATCAGTTAAGCTTGAGGAATCAAAAATAGTAGAGCTTAAGCTAATTATGGAGTATAAGTTTGATGAGCCAACTATTGATGTGATCTTCGGTAAGTCAGAGGTAACGGTAAAAGAGGCAAGAGCTTTGGGGATGAAGGAGTTGGAAAGAAAAAGAGCTGAAGAAAAGGTGAAAGTTCTCTATCCAAAGGTGATGGATACAAAGAATGTAATTAAGTTTTTAGATAAAGAAGGAAAAGTGATTAAGGAAATTAGAAAGGGTAGGGAAGATTCAATAGATACGTATCTACCTGAGCAAAGAGAAGAAATCAAAAGATGGTTAGCTATGAAAGAGTTTGAAGAGACCGCAAGGACGTATGATTACACAATTTCCCCTAAAGGGGATATCATCTTAGAAACTCAAGAGATTTATTATGCCACTAAAAACTGGGGCATGTCTAGATTTTGGAATGACATGACAAAGATATATAACATAGACGGAAATTATCTGGGAGAGATAGAAAGAGAAAGGTGGCCTCTATTTATATCACCAAATGAAAAATATATTGTTGCTTTAAATCATACTGGAGGAGAAGTGTTTACAGGAGAGGTATACTTTTATGATATTAATGGAAATTTGTTAAAAGAACACAATTTTAAGAGTGAAGAAGCATATGGAGTGGATTTTTCAGAAGATGGCAATTATGCCGGGATATTATTTGGGCCTTCCTATATCTATAGATTATTTAACATTCAAGGATATCTTCTGTGGGAATATGATTTTGAAGGAAAAACCCCTTATTTTATTTCAATCCATAATAGCGCCAGATATATTACTTGGTACACGAGTGATAAATTATTTTCGCTTATTGATAAAAAAGGTAATTTGATTTGGTCGTTACCAAATATAGAAGGGGATTTAGTAAAGTGCAATTTAAATAAAAATATCTTGATTTTATTTGATGTAGAAAGAACACGAGAACGTCGTGTAAAGGGCTTAGATTTTGCAATCGTTGGCTATATAATAAACCTCCAAACAGGAGAGATAATTGATTATATTAAAAATTTACCCGAAGGAATTGAGATGTGGAGTATCGAAGAAGATGAATTTATTATAAAGTCTCGTGAAAATCATTATTATCTGTACAAAATTACTGGAAAAGGGGTGGGAAAATGATATTTTTGAGATATAGTAAAATAAGTCTTACCATAATTTTGTTTTCATCCTTTGTTTTATCAAATTTATCTTTTGCTTTACAATGGCCAATAAACAGTGCTGATGATCCATTAAATTATAATACAGTCAATTGTACATTTGGTGAGATCCATCCAACAAATGGGGACCACTTCCATGGAGCTATTGATATAGATTGTACTAACAATCCTGCACCACCAGCCAGAGCAGTAGAACCTGGTGTAATACCACCAGATGGAATAGGAAGTATATCTGTAACAGTAGAGCATGGGGCACAGAAAAAAACAAGATATCTTCATATAACTCCTAATGCTAACCTTCAACCAGGTGATACAATAGACACAGGAGATTCTCTTGGTACTGTAAATGGCCATTTGCATTTTGAGATGTGGTATCAAGACGGTGGTACATGGTACAGAGTTAATCCATTAGTAAATGACGCTGGTTGGGCATTAGAAGGTCCCTTAGATAATGCGGATCCAGAAATAAATGATGTTATTTTAGAGCCAATTAATCAACCTGCTGGAGTTGCTTCAGGATATGAGATAAAAGCAACGGCAGGTGCTCTGACAAATTATACGGATGGAACTATCAAGATTCATCTTAGAAATAGACCTGGCTCATCAGGAACGACTTATGATTCAGTAAATGATACATTAGTTATATATGGTAGCATTGCACCAATAGTTAGTGCAAGAGATGTAGATATTAACGGTGGTGATAATGGAAATGGATTAACTGTACAGACAATAGATTACAGTGTTGAAGATACTCCAAAATATAATATTGAATTCGATAGAATAAGAAATAGTGATTTATACGAAGTTAATCAAGTATTTCATACTATATTTAATAATAGTAGTGATAACTTATATGGAAATAATGATTTTATAGAATTACGAAGTCTTGATAGTGTTTATCTATATCCACATAAAACAATAAACAGTATTCAAAGTAATGGAGTTTGGTTTACGAAAGCTCACGAAAACACCAACGAAATATTTGAGACCACACCTACAAATACCGCTCAGGTAAATAAGGATGCAAAATATAAAGATGGCGAATATACTTTAACATTTAGAGTTACAGATGCATCAGATAGGGATGATACGCAAAGTATTAAAGTCATAGTCGACAACTTCCGACCCTATGTTCATCGAGTGACGATAATTCAAGAAGGTAAAGAGAAATACGATGCCTATTGGGATTGGAATGGGACAGAGTTGGTTTTGACACCTGCGACTAAAAAGGGAAGGAATCCAATAGCTTTTTCTGATGGCGAATTTGGTTTAGTTAGGATAGAATTTAGTGAGCCTGTCCAGAATCCTATCGTCTGGAGTTGTAATTCCGAGTATCCATTTCCGTCGTTTTCTCCTATAGATGATGAGAATAAAATCTGGCAAGGGTGGGCACCGTTTTATAATTGTAATTGCTTCCGGATAGAGTGGGAACTGAGAATATACGCTACCGATTTAGCAGGCAATGGGCTTCTATCCCTTAGCGATAAAGACACTACTATTGATCCAACCACTCAACTTACGAGAGATACTTCTGGCAATATGCAAGGAACAGGAGGAACTGACGAAGTGCACTGCTTTTCCTTCAGAAGGGGAAAGGGGGTGACATTACTGATTGATGAGTCAGCAAGTATGGATGGGGACTACTGGAATAACTGGGATTATCCATTTCCGGATAAGGCTACTGATCCTCTTTGTTTGAGGCGGAAAGGGGCATGGAATGTAGCTTGTTCTCTGGAGGATGGTACGGATATGGTTAGGATGTTCAAATTTAATAAGGTGGCATACTTTGGTGATTGCGGATACCCCTCTACATTTAAGAATAACATAGATTGGGGTCTTACCGAAAGTCTTACTCCGGGGACGTGTATCGCCAGAGCTTTAAGTAGTGCAAGATCCAGTGCAAGATATACTGAGCGAATTCCAATTACCATAGTTTATACGGATGGTTTAGAGGGAGACTGTGGAAAGACGTATGGCTGTGGATCGCAGAGCCCTTGCCCGCCATTTGAAGAAAGTCAATCTCAAGTAATTAGAAGCTGTAAGGGTAGAGTTTATTATGTTAGAATTAACACACCAAGAGCAGGAGGAGTAGCCAAAATAGCCGAAGTAGCTGAAGTAGCTGACGAGGATTTAATAGCGGCGGTAAGGGACACCGGAGGAGAATACTTTGAGGTTAATAGTGAGAAAGACTTTTTATTAGCCAATGAATTTATAATTAATGATATCAATGATATCGATAATGAGTATGGTTTTGGTATAATAAAAATAGTAGAGGCTTCTGTAACTAATAATGAAATGGTTGTATTTACTACTATTGATTCTACTATTAGTTACGGACGTTTTTATTTAGAGTATAACGGAGAGATAAATATGGAGCTTTATGACCCGAATGGAACGAGAAGAGAGATAACTTCTGATACTACCCTGGCCACAGCGTGGTATCAGATAGTTACTCCGGAGATCGGTGATTGGAAGGCGGTAATTAGAGGGGAAGGAAGTTTCACCTTTATGGTCTCTGCTAATACCTCTATAACCTTTGAGTTAGTTTCTTCGGAACTTTGGCTCGAAGAACCATCTCCGATTTCAATTAGATTAGAGGGAGAGGTATCTGATCTGAGTTTTTATCTTATCAGATTAGATGGAACAGTATTTGATACTATATCCTTAGGGGAGAGTGAAACGCCAGGCATATATAAAGGTGTTTATACCCCTCTTTCTTTGGGTGAGTATCGAATAAGAGTAGAAGGTAAGGATGCCAGGGGAGAAGATTTTGTAAGGGAAACGACATCTACTATTATTACAATGAAACCTGGAATGCAACCTGGTTTTCCAGTTAAGACGAATGGGGGTGTGTCTTCTTCCCCGGCCCTGGGAGATATAAATGGGGATGGGAGGTTAGAGATAGTCGTTGGCTCTAATGATAATAAGGTATATGCCTGGAATGATGAGGGAAGCTTGGTGACTGGTTTTCCAGTAGGTACTGGGGGAGCGGTAGGCTCTTCCCCAGCCCTGGGGGATATAGATGGGGATGGAAGGTTAGAGATAGTCGTTGGCTCTAATGATAATAAGGTATATGCCTGGAATGATGAGGGAAGCTTGGTGCCTGGTTTTCCAGTAGATACGGGGTGGATTATAAACTCTTCCCCAGCCTTAGGAGATATAGATGGGGATGGGAGGTTAGAGATAGTCGTTGGCTCTAATAATAATAAGGTATATGCCTGGAATGATGATGGAAGCTTGGTGCCTGGTTTTCCAGTAGATACGGGGTGGATTATAAACTCTTCCCCAGCCTTAGGAGATATAGATGGGGATGGGAGGTTAGAGATAGTCGTTGGCTCGGATGGTGACAGGGTATATGCCTGGAATGATGATGGAAGCTTGGTGCCTGGTTTTCCAGTAGGTGCGGGGGGAGCTGTAGGCTCTTCCCTAGCCCTGGGAGATATAGATAGGGATGGAAGGTTAGAGATAGTCGTTGGCTCTTATGATAATAAGGTATATGCCTGGAATGATGAGGGAAGCTTGGTGCCGGGTTTTCCAGTAGATACGAGGGGAGCTGTAAACTCTTCGCCAGCCCTGGGAGATATAGATCAAGATGGAAGATTAGAAATAGTTGTTGGATCAGATGACGGCTACGTATATTGCTGGCAGATGGAATCAAATTCATATAATCCTGATCTTTTACCCTGGCCTATGTTTCACCATGATATGAGGCGGACAGGATTAATCGATAATAAGTATGATTTTGTAAAAATAGTAGAGGCTTCTGTAACTAATGATGAAATGGTTGTATTTACTACTATTGATTCTACTATTAGTCACGCATATTTTTACTTAGAGTATAAAGGAGAGATAAATATCGAGCTTTATGACCCCAAGGGAACTAAAAGAGAGATGACTTCTGATACTACCTTGGCCAGAGCGTCGTATCAGATGGTTGCTCCGGAAATCGGTGATTGGAAGGCGGTAATTACAGGCAAAGGAAGTTTCACCTTTATGGTTTCTGCTAATACCTCGGTAACCTTTGAGTTAGTTTCTTTGGAACTTTTATGGCTCGAACAACTATCTCCGATTTCAATTAGATTAGAGGGAGAGGTATCTGATCTGAGTTTTTATCTTATCAGATTAGATGGAACAGTATTGGATACTTTATCCTTAGAGGAGAGTGAAACGCCAGGGATATATGAAGGTGTTTATACCCCTCTTTCTTTGGGTGAATATCGAGTAAGAGTAGAAGGTAAGGATGCCAGGGGAGAAGATTTTGTTAGGGAAACGATATCTACTATTGCAGTGAAATCTGTTGGAATGCAACCTGGTTTTCCAGTTAAGGCGGATGTGTATTATTATGTGATGTCATCCCCTGCCCTGGGAGATATAGATCAGAATGACGAGGGGAGATTAGAGATAGTTGTTGGTTCGCGAAGTCGCAAGGTATATGTCTGGAATGATAACGGAACACCTGTGGATGGATTCCCTGTAAGTACGGGAGGAATGGTGGATGTCTCCCCAGCTTTAGGAGATATAGATGGCGATGGGAGATTAGAGATTGTTGTGGGCTCGGGAGATAATAAGTTATATGCCTGGAATAATGACGGAACACTTGTGAATGGGTTCCCAGTAATAAGTGGAGGAGGAGGGCAAGAGCTTTTTATGGATGCTTGCCCGGTCCTGGGAGATATAGATCAGAATGACGAGGGGAGATTAGAGATAGTGACTGGTTCAGCTGATGGCAAGGTATATGCCTGGAATGATAATGGAACACCTGTGGATGGATTCCCTGTAAGTACAGGAGAAAATGTGCGTGTCCCCGTCCCCCCAGCTTTAGGAGATATAGATGATGATGGGAGATTAGAGATTGTGGTTAGTTCGAGTGATGGCAAGATATATGCTTGGAATGATGACGGAATACCTGTTAAGGGGTTTCCAGTAGGTAGGATGGATCGTATATACTCTTCTTCCCCAGCCTTGGGAGATATAGATGGGGATGGGAGGTTAGAAATAGTCATTGGCTCTTATTATAATAAGTTATATGCCTGGAATGATGATGGAAGTTTGGTGCCTGGTTTTCCAGTAAGTACGGGAGAGAAGATAGACTCTTCCCCAGCCTTGGGAGATATAGATGGGGATGGAAGGTTAGAGATAGTCGTTGGCTCTTATGATAAGAAGTTATATGCCTGGAATGATGATGGAATCTTGGTTCCTGGTTTTCCAGTAAGTACGGGGGGGAGTATATACTCTTCCCCAGCCTTGGGAGATATAGATAGGGATGGGAGATTAGAGATAGTGATTGGCTCTTGTGATAAGAAGGTATATGCCTGGAATGATGATGGAAACTTGGTGCCTGGTTTTCCAGTAAGTACGGGTGGGGATGTATGGTCTTCCCCCGCCCTGGGAGATATTGATCAAGATGGAAGATTAGAAATAGTTGTTGGATCAAATGATTACCACGTATATTGCTGGCAGATGGGGCCAAATTCATATAATCCTGATCTTTTACCCTGGCCTATGTTTCACCATGATATGATGCGGACAGGATTATATCCTCTTACAGGGCCGCAGGATGTTACCCCGCCGGGACAGATTGTTGATCTGGCGGCTGGTAGTCCGGCGACTGACTCGCTTACCTTGACCTGGATGGCACCGGGGGATGACGGCGACAGTGGGACAGCGGCTGCTTACAATATTAGATATTCTACTTCGTCGATAACAGAGGCGAACTGGGCGGTAGCGACCCAGGTAAGCGGGGAGCCGACTCCGCAGGTGGCCGGGACTGTTCAGAGCCTTACGGTAGGCGGGCTGGCCTCAGGCACGACTTACTATTTTCGGATGACCGCCTCGGATGAAGTGCCCAATACCTCGCCCCTGTCCAATGAAGCGAT
>JBFMHI010000078.1:0-7034 GCA_040753085.1 bacterium
GAATTAAGAAATGAACTGGTAACGAGGGAATTATTTGAGGAAAGGTTTAATGTCGTAGAGGAAAGATTTAAGACTCTTGAAAACAAGATGGAGGAAAGATTCAAGACTCTTGAACATGAGATGAATGAAAGATTCAATGTTGTAGATGAAAGATTCAATGTTGTAGATGAGAAGTTCAAGGGCCTTAATTTTAGGCTTAATATCTTTATCGCCATTGCCCTTATTGCCTTGACCTTTGCTAATCCTACTTTTGTGAAACTAATAGAGAAGATTTTTGGGTTTTAAAATATAGACCAAAAGGCTAACCGATACCCAGTCAAAAATTTTTGTAACCGTTCACCTCACCACGGAGACACGAAGACACAGAGACACTGAGAAAAATCTAAAGGATAAGTCTCTTAATTCCGTCTTTCAAAACAGGCTTAATGCATTTATATTCAAGGGGAAGAGGTCTTTGTCGTTCAAAATTTAGACCACGCAAATTGAGTTCATGACAAAGGCATTCTTCGTAGGCTGACTCTAATAAACCAGGACCTAAATGCCTATGAACTTCTATTGCTGCCCCAATTATTTGCTCTGTAAGTGCTTTTTCTAAAATCGTTCTCCGTGTCTCTGTGTCTCTGTGGTGAACGATTACGAACAAAGAAATTTAGGCAGGTTTACTAAGATGAGTAAACAGAGAGTCTCGGATTATCCGAAAGGGTTCTTAAAAAATAAAGAGGAAAAGAGATGAAGGCGACAAAGGACAATAAGGTAAACCGATACATAGCTCAGGCAGAGAGATATTTACAGCAAGGCGAAAAGGAGCTTGAAGCGGGTGATTTGCGTCAAGCAGGAGAGAAATATTGGGGAGGAGCAACACAAATACTAAAGGCCTGGGCAACTGCCAAAGGCATACAGCACATAACGGTCATGCCTGGCTATTTGAGGCGGCAGATAGGCTTGCTGAAGAAGAGAAAGAACCTATTTAAAGAAAAGAGTTTGGTTTGGCAGGTATGTTGCACACAAATTTTTGCGAAGGATGGCTTAACAAAAGAGAGGTAGAGGATTATGCTTGCGAGGTAAAGGCATTTTATGATAAAATAAAAGAAATATTAAAAAGGAAAAAAAGTTAATCTTAGGCTTATATTCTTTACTAATATCTCATCAACCTTGCAGTCATCAACAGCCTCATAGAGTCTTTCGTGGGTTATAACCCCGATTTACTGGAAGTTTAATCTTTAGAGTCTCTTGCAAGGAGGGTGAAAAAAGTATATCTCTGGGGGTCGATAGTTCTTTTTAAAGGGGAGGATAGCGCCAATGACGGATAAAAAAGAAGAAGCGGCTCAAGGCGAGCCATTAGAAGTAACCTTTGACACCTTAGTGGGCCTTCTGGCCACAGGGGCCTGGCAACACCTCGGCATGATGCCGAATCCGCTTACTCAGAAGGAAGAAAAAAATCTGGAGATGGCTAAATCTATGATCGATCTTTTAGCCATTCTGGAAGAGAAGACCAAAGGCAACCTGAACGAGACAGAGACTAAACTTCTGAGCGGCACCCTTTACAATCTTAGAATAGCTTACATCGAGGCGGTCAAGCCTTCGTGATTCGTGTCTGGTTAACCTGTCGGTAAAGACCGAAAATAGACACGAATAACGGTCACGGTAGATGGTCTTCAGGGAAGCGAATGGTTAGGAGTCAGAAAATAGGGGGTATGAATTATGAAGATAATCATAGTTTTTGTTGTCATTATTATTTTTGTTGCTGGGATCTTTCTTTTTTTCATGGCAAAAGGTCCCGACATTTCCCAGTTTGAACACCTCAAGGAGCCAAAAATATCGACAATGAAGGATCAGAAGATGATTGTTGTGGAAGTCAAGGGTAATCCGAATGTTGTCGGCAAAGACGCCTTTCCAACATTGTATAAGACCTTCTATAAACTGAAGACAAAGGTAAAGAGATCAAGACCTCCTGCGCCTCGTGCAAGATGGCCAAAACCATTAGATACACCCAAGAATGAATGGACAGGCATCTACGGTCTACCTATTTCTGAGACTGTAAATTCCCTACCGGCCAAGAAAGAGGCAGAACCTGAGGTTAAGATTGATTATTGGGAGTATGGTGAGGTAGCAGAAATTCTTCATATTGGTCCCTACAGCAAGGAGACTCCTACAATAGAGAAGTTGCATCAATTCATCAAGGATAATGGTTATAGAACAGTAGGTGACCATGAAGAAGAGTACATAAAAGGGCCAGGGATGTTTTTGAAAGGGAATCCGGAGAAGTACATTACAATTATCAGGTACCGGGTAAAAAAACAAGAGGACTCCTAACGACTTACTGCAGCCGACCGCCAAAGGCGGCGGCCGAACCTTGCCGTTAGTGCGCCAAGCCAACTTGGTGCTTCTGATAAGGTGTGAGTCCTTATGGGGCAAGGCCTAACCAACCACCCCTACCGGCGACAGGTAGGCCGACCGAAAGGATAAGTAGGAGAGCCAAAGACAATGGGGAGTCGGATCAGTCCATAGTACTCTCGGAGAACGGGAGAGCCGTTCACAGGGGGAAGGGACTGACGGGCAGCCGAAGCCCTCAAAGGAAACACGAACCGGACAGGTATGGCCGGGGAAAGGTGCCAACCTCACTGAGGGGAATAGCGGTAGTAGATGCGGAAGCGAGGCTGTCCGAAGAGCCCGATGCGGGAAAACTGCACGCCGGGATATGTGCGGGGGAAGGGGGCAACCCCCTTCCCTACCGCCACGGCAGCCTTCCATCCGATCGAGGCGAAAAGACAAATGCGGAAGTGTAAAGCAACCTCTATAGAAAATCAGCGTGTGAGATAATCAAAAACCGAAGGATCAATCGAATTAGAGGAGCGATTATGAGAACAGATATTGCGATTCCCCGCCCAATTTCCGAAGCAGCAGAGCAGTTGGCACAGAAACTTGATATATCCTTGAGCGAGTTATACACGGCGGCTCTAACCGCCTATGTGACGACGCACCAGAAAAACGAAGTCACCGAGAGGCTCAACCAAGTGTACGAGACAGAGACTTCTACTCTTGAGCCGGTGTTGGTTCAGCTCCAAGTGGCTTCATTGGACGGTGCAACGTGGTAATCCATCGGGGTGAAATATGGTGGGCCACTCTGCCGCCGCCGGTGGGATCAGAGCCGGGGTATCGCAGACCACTTCTGGTGATTCAGTCAAACGACTTCAACCGCAGTCGAATTGCTACCGTGATTGCGGTGGTTGTGACCTCTAACACACGGTTAGCTCAGGCGCCAGGCAACGCGCTATTGCCTGCCCGGGCAACGGGTTTAGCGCAAGATTCTGTTGCGAATGTATCGCAAGTCATCACAATAGACAAAGGTTTTTTGACGGAACGGGTCAGTACGGTCCCCTTACATCTTCTTGAGCAAATTGAAGAAGGGTTGCGTTTGGTTTTGTCTTTGTAGTCGGTGAGGCTGCCTAACAAAATACTCCAGCGGACGGCTTACAGCCGCCGCTGAACTCTGTCGATGAAGATAAACCAAGAAGCCGGCCTTTATATACATATCCCCTTTTGCCGAAGTAAATGTCCTTATTGTGATTTCAACTCTTATCCCCACCGGAGAGAGTTGATTCCGGCCTATCTGGAGACCCTCAAGAGAGAAATAGATCGATACAGCGACTGCAGCCACGTGGGGTCACGACACGCCATGCCTCGGGTAAAAACAATCTATATCGGAGGAGGGACGCCAACTATCCTTTCCGCCAGCCAGATGGCAGATGTTTTGGAGACGATTCGAACCCGGTATAAGATGGTAAAAGGGGCAGAAATTACCATCGAGGCCAACCCGGGCACATTGGATAAAGCTAAGTTAGCCGAACTCAAGGCCGCCGGGATAAATCGCTTGAGCTTAGGTCTGCAGGCTATGGACGATTCTCTTTTGAGTCGAATCGGCCGAACGCATCAGGTTAAAGACGGACTGGAGGCCTATTATTCCGCCCGAGAAGCGGGATTTGATAATATTAACTGTGACCTGCTCTTCGGACTGCCTACTCAGAAGTTATCCGACTGGGAAAAATCTTTAACCACCGTTCTTGACCTGAGACCAGAACACCTTTCTTTATATTGCCTTACCCTTGATCTGGGGAAACAAGGGGCGGCCTCTCTCTTTAAGGATAGGCCAACTGAGGAAGAAGAGCTGGCTATGTATGATCTGGCTATCGATTACTTAACCGCCAAGGGATACGAGCATTATGAGATATCCAACTTTGCTCAAGGCGGATATAGATCGCTCCATAACCAGATCTACTGGCAAAATGAGGAATACCTGGGACTGGGAGCCGGCGCCTGGTCTTACCTTAATAAGAGACGATATTCTAATCCATCTGATCCTGTTGAGTATATCGAAAAGGGTATCAAGGGACAATGGCCTACTGTAGAAGAAGAGAGACTTTCTACTCGGCGGACCATCGGAGAGACAATTATGTTGGGTTTCAGGTTGGTGGAAGGCATCAAGGTCTCTGACCTTAACCGCCGGTTTAAGATTGACCTGGAAAAGATGTTCTCCCTGCCCCTCGGGAGATTAGAAAGAGATGGCCTGCTGGAGAGAAAAAACGGTCATATCAGATTAACTCGCCAGGGGCTCCATTTAGCGGATACAGTGGCCCTGGCGTTTATTTAGTGCCTATCCCAAAACCGATCCGAATAGAAATAAAGGAGGCGAAATAAAAATGGGACGAATAAGGAGAAATATTGAAGTTATGGGGCGTAACTGTTGGACATTATTTGATTTAGGCGCTAAAAACACTTATGTTATCAGAGATGTTGCAGTAAGGTTGCCAATTTTTGACCTCATCAAACCGGAATCGGTGAATCTTGGGGGTAAGGTTTATCAGGTAAACCAAAATTGCTGGATTTGAAGGGATGATCGAAGGTTTACCCATTAGATGTCACGCCAGAGTGCTTAATAATATTGGGGCGGATGATGAGGGAAAGAATATCGAGATATTATTTGGAGCTTTGGCAATGCAGGAATGGGGGATTCGGTTAAATCTTGAAGAGGAGAAATTAGATCTGAGCCGCTATCCGAAAGAATTTGTGGAATTCTAAAGTAAAAGCAGGGGGACAGGGACGGTGATGTAGAAAGCAATTTACTCCTATCTGTGCGCCCCGTCATAAACTGAGCTATTAAGAGTGGAGAGACATTTCAGTTCTCAACTCTTACTACTATCCCCCGAAATATGGCGAAGATACCCGAAAGTGACTGTTCAGTGATGAAGTGTGAAAAGGTTCAAAAGCTGCTCCCTTCGTATCTGAAGGGTAAATTGAAAGAAGGAAAGAAGGCTAAGATAATCGCCCATTTAACTGATTGCCCAGAATGCCGTCGGAGTGAGGAGAAATTGAAAATCAGTCTGGCTCTGATCGGTTCTTTAGAAGGGGATAAAAAGCCGAAAAGATTTAAGTGGGACATTTATCCTGACAAACTCTGGTGGCCCACTTTCTTATCTTCCCCGCGTCTTCGAAATGGGATAATTATGGCCGGTTTGGGGATACTGCTTGTCTGGGCTTACCAATCCTTTTATCAACCTGCCGGGAAGGATATTATCCCTCCCCCCACTAAATCCCGCCTTTCCGGTGAAGGCCAAAAACCTCAAGCGCCGGAGATGACATTAGAATCCTTACCTGAAAGTATAGAAGAAACCGTGAAGAAATTACCTCGGTTAGTTATTAAAAAGAGCCCAGTTCCACCAGTCACTTCTGCCCCCGGGATCAAAGATATTTCCCCAAAGCCTAAGGCTAAACCCCAAAAGAAGGTTCAATCCGCCATCAAGGTTCTTCCATCTGCTCCGCGTAAAGCTGAAAAAGACCTCCCCTCCGAAATTCCGGCTACCCCCGAAGTGGGGGCGAAATCCGAAATCGAGAAAGATACTCTACCTGCGCCAAACACTATCAGGATTGAACCTAAAGAGGAAGTTAGGGAAGAAAAAGTCTTAAGCCTACCGAGGACTAAAGAATATAATCGAGGCGATCTCTACAAAAAAGCCACTCAGAAATTGAATGAAAAGCTGCCTGATTTATCTGACTTCTGATTCGATCTGCCAGGCGGGACCAAAGTAAAGGGGAAGCTCAACGGCACATATTGGTCCTACCTGAACCGACCAGCCGGTCAAGTTAGCGATCTCCTCTTGAAGGGAAACGGCCAATCCAGGAATGACCATCTTTGGGAGAGTCACTTTTTGGTCCATTGCCTCCCTGGTGAGGGCGTTCAGGATTCTTTCGGCCGTAAGGGTCTGGTAAATAAGCGCCATATCCACGGTATGACCATCCGTATCCACCACCAGGTACCAGAAAGGGCTTACGGTGGTGGCAAGCACCGCCAGGAGCACTTCGATGGTAAGCTGGGAATTGCCGGACACCAGGACGGGTGAATCCGGGTCTGGATGATTGAGGGGGAAGATGCCTGGCGGGGCAGGCGCCGGAAGCTGCAAGACCTTAACTTTGGGGAGGATTTCATCAGGCCGGGCGGCTAATTGTAAGGCCTTGAGCCGTTGCGGATCTACAGAGATACAGCCCTCTCCCCTGATATCTCCCCGATGCAGCTTCTCCAGAAAATCCTCCCGGCTGTGAAATCCACAGGCCCGACAGTCTTTTTCCCTAACATACCGGTCAAGTTCGATCTTCCGCTGGTATAGATCAGCATAAAGCATAGCCTGGCCTCCCCCTGCCACCAAACAATCCTCGATGCTCGATGCTCGATGCTCGATGCTCGATGCTCGATCCTTTACCCGCATCGAGCATTGAACAGCCAGCATCGAACATCTTTTTATTCATCGAACATCTTTCTATTCATTAATAAGCTCCTTGATGGCCTGCAGAAATTCTCCGGCGTACTCCACATACCTGGCGGCATCATCCCCTGATATTTCAACAAGTTCCTTATAGTCACCTTCCTGCCGTGACTCAAACATCTTATGCAGCCCTTAGGTCCTTTAGGTCCCTTAGGTCCTTTCAAAAGTCACCTTCCTGCCGTGACTCAAACATCTTATGCAGCCCTTAGGTCCTTTAGG
>JBFMHI010000078.1:7134-12105 GCA_040753085.1 bacterium
CCCTTAGGTCCTTTAGGTCCCTTAGGTCCTTTCAAAAGTCACCTTCCTGCCGTGACTCAAACATCTTATGCAGCCCTTAGGTCCTTTAGGTCCCTTAGGTCCTTTCAAAAGTCACCTTCCTGCCGTGCATCAAACATCTTATGAAGCAGCTTTGAATAATGCTTATCCAGCTTGCCTGTATGCACAAACTCTTTATCAAATATAGAGATAACTCTAATATGTTTAGATGTCTTTAGGGGCACATCTTTATTCAAAAAGAGGGCTAACAAGGCATAAAACATGGAATAATAAGCCCTATTCAAGATGGATCTTGGACCCAAATTATTTTGTAACATCTTTTCCGCATCAACCAGGGTTTCCTCTGCCTGTTTGAGCCGGTAACCAAAGAGGGCTTGTTTATCGGTCATATACTTATCCCCTCCTCTAAAACATTTTTTATGATTGGCGCTGAACGCAAGGGGGTGTCTTCTATCTCTTTTTGAGTGCAGATGAGGGGTGACACTACCATAAGGTTCTCAAATCCCACTTCCCATACAATATCAAAGATTTCCTCCTTAAGTTTATCATCGAGATAAGCTACTTTTATAAATACATCCATATCCGAATACTCATCCTGGGTACTCTTTGCTCGTGAGCCAAAGACTTTAAGTTCCATAAGCTGGACGACCTCAGACAATTTTGCCTTCAGTCTTTTGGCTATCTCATAATCTTTAGAAGTCATACTGTTTCTTCGGATCTTCTCAATATTTCGGGGTAAAACCAAGGGCTCAGAGCTCTAAGTCGTTGCAAATGCTAACATTCTATTTTGGTGATCTTAGATTTACCCCGAAATATTGAGAAGTTATCCGATATCTTTATGGGGTAATCGCTTGTTTACCCCGGAATATTGAGAAGATACATTTCTATCTTGCAGAGATACATCTCTATCTTGCCGAGAAGAAAGTATGGGCGATCAGTCCGGCGATGGGCGGAAAGATAAAGGTGGAGACAAGTCTTATTATGGTCACCTTTGGTCCTATCAGGCTGAATTCCATGGGAAGCCTGCTGACGGCCCAGAGTGACCATGCGGTCACATAGGCAACCACCGTGCCTATGCCGGCGCCGCCCTGGTAAAGTGAAACCACTATAGGAAAACTGACATACGGACCACCCGGCGTAAGTCCTCCGGCAATACAGCCGAACATAATACCCTTGAATCCTGTCTCCTCTCCCAGCCATCGCCTGATAAGCTCGGTAGGAATTAATACCTGAACTAAACCAGCTATAGCAAAAGCAAAAATAAGCAAGGGGAGCACTCCCCAGAACATCTTAGTGCCAGCCTTGAGACCCAGGAGGTGAAGCCCTCCTCCTTTAAGGTAACCTGCTATCGCTAAAACAAGAGTAATGCCGGCCATAATTATGACGGCTGAATTCATCATTCGCCTCTTCCTTGTAGTATCTTCTCAATATTTCGACCTGTGCGGTTAAGAAACCGCTGAAGCGGTTAGGAGGGGGGCTTATTCTCTACCGATTCACCCCGATAAATCGGGGTGCTATTCTCATCATCTCCTCATTTCTATCGAGATTAATATCCCCATTTCTACTGAGATTAGCACCCTGATTTATCAGGGTGATGCGAATAAGACAACATATCCGCTTTAGCGGTTTCCAAGGCTCAGCCTAACCGTACAGGTCGCCATATTTCGGGGCAGGTCAGTAATGGGTAAGAAGATACCCGTGATCCTTATTGTCCCAGGGAAGTAATATCAAATCCTTTTAGAAATTCCAGGAACTTCTCTATCGGTTTAGTTCTGAACCGCTTTTGATGGATAATAATGAAAAAATAACGCCTAAATTTTATCCCGCTAAGAGGGTAGCTCCTTAAGGTGTCCAGTTTTTTTTCTTTCAAAAGGGCCCATTTCGAGACAATAGCCACCCCTAAATCTGCCTCTACCGCCGCCTTAATTGATTCAGAACTGCCAAGCTCCATCTTTATCTTCAACGAGTTCGGGTCTATGCCGGCTGCCTTCAAACTTTCTTCAATCACCTTTCTGGTCCCGGAGCCTTTTTCCCGCATAATAAAAGATTCTTGCAGTAATTCGGATTTATCTATCTTGTCCTTCCTTACCCAGGGATGTTTAGGCGAAGTAACCAGGACCAATTCATCCTCCATGAACCTCTCCACTAAAATATCCTTATCTTCCACCGGACCTTCAACCAGGCCCAAATCAACAGAATCTGCCCGCAGTTTTGCCGTGATCTCCTGGGTGTTGGCATTAATCAGGAAGATTTCAATCCCTGGGAAGCGTTCTTTAAATTCGCCTATTATCCTGGGAACCAGATATTGACCAATAGTAGTGCTGGCCCCAATTCGAAGACGGCCTTTGGACACCCTGGTCAGATCGGCAATCTCTTTTTCCGCCCTTTGGTAGAGACCAAGGATTTGTTCAGAATATTTTAATAATATCCTCCCCGACTCAGTCAGATCAACCATGCCTTTCTTTCGTTCAAAAAGCCTGGTCTCTAAATATTCTTCCAGGACTTGAATCTGGTGGCTGACCGCCGGTTGGGTCATACAGAGAAGCTTGGCTGTCTTAGAAAAGCTTCTTTCCCTCGATAAGGTATGGAATACCTGTAAACGGAAGTTCTCTAACATAAATTATTTTTATCCACCCATAAAATATTATCACTTGACTTATTTGATCCCTGGTGCTAAAATAATAGTTTATCATAAACTGGTTTTAATGTCTATAGATTTTTTAGCCAGAGAAGACGGTGAACCGGTTCTGGAGGAGGATTAAGAAATGGAAAAGTCTATCGTTGACTACGCCACCTTTGAAGATTTACTTACCGTTGATTGGAATAAGACAGTGGGTTTTGCCTTACGGAAAATGAAGGAGCTTCAGAGGAGCTGTTTATTGATTGTCAATAGACAAGGTCAAGTGATCGGTATAGTTACAGAACACGATCAAGACTCCGCCCAGCCGTTAGTAGAATTCTGTCAAAGAGAATTAAAGACAATCACCTTTAAAGAAGCGGAAGAAATGAATTCCCGTAAGGCGGCTCAGTATATGTTAAAGAATGGATTTCACAGAATTATTATTAAGGAGGCCGAGCGGGTGGGAATTTTCACCTCAACCGATTTTATCAAAATGGTGGCTGAGGGAAACTAAAACAATCGCCGATTTCGGATTGCGGATTGCGGATTGCGGATTGCGGATTGCGGAATGAGACAAAAAATCCGAGTAACTATTCAGCCACAAAGCCACTAAGGCACGAAGAGAATAATGGAATAGCCCACGGATGACACAGATTTTGGCGGATTCTCACGGATTTTTTTTAATAAATTTTTATCCGTGTCAATCCGTTTTATCCGTGCAATCCGTGTGCTATTATTTGTAATCTTTGTGCCTTAGTGGCTGAATAGTTACAAATCCGAAATCCGCAATCCGAAATAAGAAAAGGAGGATGGTAAGATGGCCAAATTAGTTGCACCCCACGGTGGGGGAGAGTTAAAACCTTTATTAGTTAGCGGTGATGAACTCAAAGAGGCGAAGGAAAAGGCTAAAACCCTCAAAGAGATCAGGATGACTTCCAGGGAAACCTCTGACCTGATTATGATGGGTATTGGGGCCTTTACTCCCCTGGATGGATTTATGGGCCAGGCCGACTGGCAGGGTGTCTGTGATGATTACATGATGAGCAATGGTGTTTTCTGGCCCATCCCCATAACCCTTTCTGCTCCAAAGGGGCAGACAGACAGCCTAAAAGAGGGAGAAGAGGTCGCCCTTATTGATGAAGAAACCGGCGAATTGATGGGAAGCATGACGGTCAGGGAAAAATACATCATTGACAAGGTTCACGAGTGTAAACAGGTTTTCAGGACAGACGATGCTGCTCACCCCGGCGTAGCCAAGGTGATGGCTCAGGGAGAGGTAAACCTGGCCGGCCCCGTAAAGGTATTTAGTGAGAGCTATTACCCTGAGGAATTTAAAGGCCTTTATATGCGTCCGGCAGAAGCCAGGCAGATCTTCGAAGAAAAGGGCTGGTCTACCGTGGCCGCCCTGCAATTAAGAAATCCTATGCACCGGTCTCATGAATATCTGGCCAAGATAGCCATTGAGGTTTGTGATGGGGTCTTTATCCATCAATTGTTAGGGAAGTTGAAGGCCGGAGACATACCGGCTGAAGTCAGGGTAAAGGCTATTGAAGTCTTAATAGAAAACTATTTTGTAAAAGACACATGTATCCAGGGTGGTTACCCGATGGAGATGCGGTATGGCGGACCGCGAGAGGCCCTGTTGCATGCTGTTTTCAGACAGAACTACGGCTGCAGTCATCTCATAATAGGTCGGGATCATGCCGGCGTGGGTGAATATTACGGTCCTTTTGATGCCCAGCACATATTCGATGAGATACCCAAGGGTTCCCTTGAGCTTCGACCCCTTAAAATTGATTGGACCTTCTATTGCCTTAAATGTGACGGCATGGCCTCCATGAAGACATGCCCCCATGGTAAGGACGATAGGATACTATTAAGCGGAACCATGCTAAGGAAGATGTTATCCGAGGGACAAGAGGTGACTGAACACTTCAGTCGGCCTGAGGTGCTGGAAGTATTAAGGGATTATTATTCCAAGCTGGAAGAAAAGGTGGAAATCAAGCTCCATAAATATGCCGAGGGAGAAAGGTAGTACGGGCTGGCCAGTTTCGACCAAAGGTTTACATCGCAGCCTTACAAACTTTAGCTTTCAGAAACATTATCGACTCGCTGGCCAGTTTCGAGGAAAGGTATGCTACATTAAGCGCCTATCCCCAAACCGGAACGATAGAAACCTGGTGGCTAGTCGCGCGGGAGCAGTTTTGGGGTAACCGTTCAGCCACAGATGCACACAGATGAAACACGGAAAATCCGTGAGCCGTGTCCGTGATTCGGGTCTGTCCTTAGGCTGTAGGGACAACCCTTGTGGTTGTCCGTCTACGGAACGGACA